>NZ_LNUO01000166.1:0-17398 GCF_001462175.1 Psychrobacter sp. ENNN9_III | reverse complement strand
CATGCTTCGCTTTGAATTTTATGATCACTGTAATCAGTTGAGACTGTTAAATAATTACCCTAAATTTGCTTTCATAAGCTCAAGCATATTTTCCCAGCTTTGCTTAGCTGCGCTTTCATTGTAGCCCAAATCAATATCGTTCTTAGCAGCGCGCTCGTCTGCATTTGGATTGGTAAAACCATGCTTGGCATTGTCATAGACATCGACAGTATAGTCAGCGCCTGCGTTGTCCATCTCTTTTTTGAAGTCTGCGACTGCGTCCATAGAGACCATAGAATCATCAGCACCGTGAGCGATGAGTACTTTTGCGCTAAAGTTGTTATCTGCAGGCTGCTTTGGCGCTAAGTTACCATGGAAGCTAGCAACAGCCTTCAACGGCATACCCTCGCGCGCCATATCGAGGACAACTTTACCACCGAAGCAGTAACCAATCGCGCCTAAATTATCACCATTGACTGCCAATTGGCTACTAAAGTCATTGAGGATTAGGCGGCAGCGTGCCATTAGCATGTCTTGGTCTGCAAGCACTTGTTCCATCCACATATTGGCCATGGCAGCATCTGCAGTCAGTTTGCCTTCACCGTAGACATCCATCGCCACGGCCGCATAACCAGCTTTGGCCAAATTTTCGGTGATGGTCTTAGGATGGTCAACCACGCCCCACCACTCTGGTGCGACCATAATGCCAGGCGCTGGGTTGGTATCAGAAGCATCTTCTGGTAGTGCAACATAGCTAATAAGCTCAACGCCATTGTCTGTCGTGCTGACTAATTCATAAGTTTGAATGGACATATT
Source organism: Psychrobacter sp. ENNN9_III (assembly GCF_001462175.1). Taxonomy (NCBI): domain Bacteria; kingdom Pseudomonadati; phylum Pseudomonadota; class Gammaproteobacteria; order Moraxellales; family Moraxellaceae; genus Psychrobacter; species Psychrobacter sp. ENNN9_III. The sequence goes on along the minus strand of NZ_LNUO01000166.1, from coordinate 16,603 downwards.
ATTATCCTTTTTTATATTGTAAGTTTATTTAGGGGTGTTTGTGCGTATTCAATCGTCTGACTCGTCCTACCTTAACGCCCACGACCAACAAAAACAGCTATAATACTGTAACGCTCTTTATCAAAATGATACTGTGACTTTATAAAACCCTACTATGACTCCATGAGGCCAAACTTGTTAGATTCATCAAGTTCATTTTCAAGAAAAGTATCTGATAAAACATCCAGTACAAAGCCCGACGAGGCCGATAGTGCAACGCTACGTCCACAGTTTTGGACCCGATTTAGTCTAGATGAGTTAAATCATAGCGAATGGGAAGCATTGTGTGACGGTTGTGGCAGTTGTTGTTTGATTAAATATATGGACGATGATGATGAAGAACTGGTTGAATATACGGATGTGACCTGTCAGCTCATGGACTGTGCGACAGGCTATTGTAGACATTATGATACGCGCCAAGAGTACGTACCTGATTGTATTCAACTGACGATTGAGAATTTGCCCAATATGATGTGGCTACCAGCGCACTGCGCGTATAAGCGCTTATATAAAGGTCAATCGCTACCAGATTGGCATCTACTATTAACGCAAGACGCCGTCATAACGCAGCAGCAAATGCGCGCGGCCAATGTCGGGGTGGCAGGGCGCTGCGTCTCTGAGATTGGTATCTCTGATGAGGAGATGGAGACGCGAGTGGTTAACTGGGTTACGCCTTAGTTGGCTTAAAGTCTTGTTCGATGAGATTTCCAACCACTAAAAATACTAATCATTAGAAGCCTTGGCAGCAGACTTGGCTTCTGCGTCGGCTTTGGCTTGCGAGTCTGCCAGCGGCGGTATGGGAACACCTTGGCGAATCTGAGCTGAAAACCTGCTACCATTAACCTGAGTGTCTAGATTAGCCTGATTGTCAAAACCTCTAACCTTTGGATTGATATGGGCACGCTCATACCAGGTAGCCATCGACCAAGGCTGACCACTGTTGTTAGGATTGGCATCGAGCATGCCGACATCATATAGATAGTTTGGTAGCCAACCTGATACCCAAATTCGATAATCCCATGGCAGACGTTCGCCGCTAACAATTCGCGCCATGTAGAAAATAATATTGGTGCAGTTACTGGTTAAGGTATTATACCAAGCAGGCTTAGCATTGAGCTCGTCAGCCGCGGTCAAGTATGACTCAAACAATGATCTGACTTCCGACTGCTGCAAATGGCTAACAGGCAACACATACACTTGCTCACCGCGCGCATTGCTACGAGTATAAATAATATCGCGCTCTTCAGAGGCAATGAGGCTGAGCTCGTAACGTCTAAAAAAGCCTGCAAACGCTGAAAACGCTTCGCCGTTTTCTTTACGAATCTCAAAAGAGAAGGCAAGCGGACGATCATCTTCAAAACGAAAACTGACTAAGGTATGAGCAATCAGTGGCCCCATCCAATAAGAGTTAATGACATCGACTCCGGACAATTTAGACATATCAACTGTACGCGTCTCCCAGCGTTCAGTCGCATCTTCGCTAGTATGCCAATCAAAATTACGCATATTGGTAAAGGTTATCAAATCAGGGTTTGTGGTATCACGCTTGTAGGTGACTCTTTGACTAACCTCAGGCATCCAGTCGCGGCTTTGCTTAGCTTCAATGGAAAAAAACCATCCCAGACCCAGCAACCAGACAGCAGCATACAGACCTCCTAGCCAAGTAATAATGGTTCTTTGTGAAAAGGATCGATGAAACGTATTATTGATAGTTTTACTTGCGAGCTTTGGCTTGGTTTTTGTGAGCAATAGCGATGTAAGTAAACTGATAATTAACACACACGCAAGCCAAGTTAGAGGATTGTATGCGCCAAGCTGATATCCAATTAACATCAGTAGCCAAAATGCTGATAGCAATAGGCTAAGAACGACCAAAAAAGAGACAATATTGTATCGCCAACCGTTTGTTTGGCGCACAGGGTGACGCTTGTCTTTAAAAGCACCAAAAGTGGGTTTTCGTGATGATCGAAGCCGAGAAAAAAGAGAGCGAAGCGACATAAGTTTGGGCTAGATAAGTAAAGTCGTTGACGATAGCAAAGTTTATAACACACTGACAATACAATTTGGATAAATTTGTCGTTGAATGTCTGATTGGCTTGCGATAAAGTGAAGCTAATTTAGACTGGTCTATCTATCCTTAATGATTAACGATACTTGTAATTAATAATACCTAGGCTTGTTTATTTTACTCTCCATGACCCAACCCATTAACATATTTTTTATACTAAACTAAAGAGGTTAACTCATATCGCCATGTCTGACGATGCTCCAAGCCCGAGTAGTTGGTCGATGCGCGGCTTAAAACGCTGGCTATCGACCGCCCCTGAAACCCGTGATGAATTGATTCGTTTGGTACAAGACTCCCGTCAGTTCTTAGAGCCAGATACAGTTGATATGCTCGAAGGTGTACTGGACTTGCCAGCCACACAAGTACGTGAAATCATGACACCGCGTCCGCAAGTAATTGGCTTGCACGAAAGCAATAGCCTTGCTGAAGTAATGGACATTATCCTTGATACGACGCATTCGCGTTATCCTGTCTTTGACAGTCAAGATGATGATGCCGTTATCGGTATTTTACTTGCTAAAGATTTGATTCCTATTCTTGTCCACATGGTGCGTGACCAAGAAGATAAAATCAACAGCAAACGTCTAAAAGACTTGGTACGTCAACCTCTTTATATTAGTGAAACTGCGCGCTCTGATACGTTACTGCGCTCATTACAGCGTACTCAAGTACATATGGCGATTGTGGTTGATGAGTTTGGTAACTTCGCTGGTGTGGTCACGATGGAGGATCTGTTAGAAGAAATCGTCGGGGACATTGTTGATGAGCATGATGATTTTGATGAAGACAGTGATATTAATAATATTATCGCCGATCCCGAAAAACCTAATACTTGGCGAGTACAAGCGTCTACGGTGATTGAAGACTGTAACGATGAGCTAGGTAGCCATTTTGATGATACCGATGTCGATACGATGGGTGGTCTTGTCATGCAAACACTTGGCTATGTGGGTGACCTAGAAGGTGAAAGCGTACAAATAGACGATTGGAAAATCAAAGTAATCGATGCAGAAGGACGCTTTATTCAAAATCTAGAGCTGACTAAAACCACTGACGATCAGCGTCTATTAATAGGTAGCCATTAGCTTATTGATAATAATCTAGCTATTAGACAAGGGCTTATTTAAGATAGTCAATTATTAGATAGTCGATATAGCCTTTGATAAGCGCCATACGCATTCATATTAAACTTGTATGATAAGAACACGACTGCGGTCGTGTTTTTTGCTTTTTAGTATATGCTCTTTTTACTACGCAAATTTACCCATTAATGAATATAGGCTGGTATCATGGGCGCATTTAATTTTAAGGCATTCTTAATTTTGAGTATTTACAGCCGATTGCTGTCAAAAACAGTCGCCGTCAAACAAGTAAACTCAGATTTAACGTTTTGAATAATAAGGTTTCGGATAATAGCTATGCGCCTGTCTACTGTGGATTTACAAAAGCGTTTAAACCCCAATAAGCCTAAGCGCTTATCGCTTGGGTTGACTATTTTGATTGCTTGGCTTGCAGGTGCAATATTCATATTTGCGCTCGCACCTTATGATATCTGGCCATTAGCGCTATTGTCGCCTGCTATTTTATATGGTCTATTGTTACCAGCGATGACTGGTAAACGTGCATTTATCATCGGACAAGCATACGGTACGGGGCTTTGGTGCGTCGGCGCATTTTGGCTGTATACCTCCATTCACGTTTATGGAGCGACGCCTGCATGGCTTGCACTCATTATGATTGCGCTTATGGGCCTAGGCATGGGGTTGTTCCATGGCTTTTTAGCGTTGTTGTTTAATCGTGTAGTCGGTAAGCAGCCTTTATCGTTTGCCGCGCTTTGGGTGCTACAGGAATGGATGAAAACATGGCTGTTCACAGGGTTTCCGTGGTTGTTCGTCGGCTATGCCTTTACTGAGCAGTATTGGTTGTCATCACTTGCGCCAGTCGCTGGAGTGTTTGCTATCTCTTTTGTCGCCATCCTATTGGCAGCAAGTATCGTTGAGCTGTTACGTCGTCGCGGCGGTTACATGGTGGTTGCAATCGCCTTGCTAATCATTAGTACGTCATTGTGGTTGATCAATCCACAGTGGACTAAGCCAAAGGGTACACCTGATTTGTCCGTATCTTTGATTCAAGGCAATATACCGCAAGATCTAAAATGGCTTACTGAATATCAAGTAGAAACGCTCAACATTTATGCCAAATTAACGAGCACAGAATGGGGGCGCGATCTTATCCTTTGGCCTGAATCATCGATTCCAATGTTTCAGACAGAAGCGGTTGGTTTTATCAATGAAATGGTAAAAATGGCCAAAGCCACTGACACTACGTGGGTGACAGGGATTCCGTACAAGGATGAGGCGGCGTTTGATGAAACTCAGGATAAGTATCCTCCATTTTATAATAGTGTCGTTGCGTTAGGTGCTGATGCAGAAGGCTTGTATAAAAAACAGCGTTTAGTGCCATTTGGTGAGTATATTCCATTTGAGGGCTTATTAGATATACTACCGAATTTGGCAGGTAGCCAAGACATCATGAGCTATAGCCGCGGTAGTGATGAGCAGTTACCATTACAGGTGCGCGGACATAATCTAGGCGCGGCGGTTTGCTACGAAGTTGCTTACCCTAATACCACTCGTAAAAACGCCATCAGTACTGACTTTTTATTGACCATCTCAAACGATGCTTGGTTTGGTACATCGGCAGGTCCACTGCAACATTTACAAATGGTACAAATGCGCGCGTTAGAGAATGGCCGCTGGTTTATGCGAGCTACCAATACTGGTGTGACGGCTATCATCGATCATAAAGGCCGTATCGTTGAGCGCGCACCGCAGTTTGAGCGCACAGTATTGCGAGGTCATGTACAAGCGCGGGTTGGCAATACACCATTTATGCGTTTTGGTAATTACCCAGTTTTATTTATCATGGCGCTATTATTATTGTTGGGCTATCTTGGCAAACGCGCCACCGATCGCGCTCGTATTGGTAGATAGAAGGGACAACATTAATGGCTTATGAGCGAGTACTAAATAATAATTCCTTCAAATAGTTAAGGGTTTTAACACATTAGTACAAATTGCGATATAATAGGCTAAAATTTCAAATATTTTGTGCAAGGTGGATAAGGTATGTCAGAAGATATCGTCAACAACAATCCAAAAAAAGAGTTTATGTATGCCTTAGGCGGCATTGCCTTGTTTTTGGGTATTGTCTTAATTATTGGTGTCTCAGCATTCTTGCGTCCAGCAGGTGAGCACATCACAGCTGAAACGACTGAAGCCTCGGCAGCGGCTGATGAAGCAGAAGCGATCGCTGCTGAAGAGACAGCAGCAACTGATACCGCAGAAGCCGCGTCAGCAGATACTGATACCGACGCAACCGCAACAGTAGGTGCTGGCGAGAGTGCGGCCGAAACTGCCGCTGACGCTACCGTCACGCCTGCTGAAGACACAAGTGGCGCAGTGGTTAGCGCTGAAGCTGGTACAGGCACTGCTTCTGGCACAGTGAGCCAAGCTGCGGTTGAAGATACCGAGCTTACCGCAGAGCAAGCTGATGGTGATGTGGATGCTGGTACGGCTGAAGATACGACTACTGCTCAATAGTCTAATGAGATTGTTTGATAAGATAGTTAAATCGTATCGTTAGCATTTTATAACGAATAATCAAGTAGTAGCGTTTATAAAAAGCATCGAGCTATTAAATATAATAGCTCGGTGCTTTTTTATGTCAGGACTTTGTGAATGACTGTTCAATTCATGAACACTCTTTTACTTTACATACTTATAATCTAATGAAACAATAACGCGCATTTGCGACCTTCCGTCTTAGAAATGACGGGCTTGGTCTATCTTTATCATAGTGCAGCAAAGGAATAAACTTATGAGCACGGAAACAAAATCAGAGGTTAGTGCTGCTGAGCTAGAAGCACTAGACAATGGGTTTATGGGTCATCCTCGGCCACTGCGTCCTTTATTCTTTACTGAAATGTGGGAGCGATTTTCTTACTATAGTATCCGTCCGCTATTAGTATTATTCATGGTGGCGACAGTAGGAAGCGGTGGCTTTGGTTTTGATGAGGTCACCGCTTCTGCTATCTATGGCATCTTTGCAGGCTCTTTATACTTGGCAGCAGTACCTGGTGGCTGGCTAGCTGATAACTGGCTTGGACAAGAGCGTGCATTATGGTGGGGCAGTATTATTATCGCGCTTGGCCATCTATGTATTGCGCTCTCCGCGATGTTCGGTATGACGTTATTTTTCGTCGGTCTCATCTGTATCGTGTTGGGATCGGGATTGTTTAAAACCTGTATTTCGGTGATGGTTGGGGCGTTATACTCTAAAGGTGATGTACGCCGTGATAGTGGCTTTACTCTATTTTATATGGGTATCAATATCGGCGCCTTATTAGCCGCACTTATCGTCGGGGTGTTTAAAGAGCAAGGTATGTGGCATGTCGGCTTTGGGGTTGGTGGACTTGGTATGTTAGTCTCACTACTTATCTACCGCTTTTCTGCCCAAAAAACACTGACACACTATGCGCAAGCAAAAGGCATCGCTGCTGAATGGGAGCGCTCAAATGACCGTTTTAACAATATCGGACGCTGGGTTATAGGATTTGTGGCTTTACTGGTCGCAATCGTTGTGTTGGTCGCTACTGGTATCATGCCTTTTGAGCCGCAAATGGTGGCAGAGTATATGACCTATATCATTGCAAGTGTGGTGATACTATATTTTTTGGTTATGTTTATTTCACCAAGGTTGGATAAAACCGATAAATTGCGTTTGCTGATTTGTTTTATTTTAATTATCGGCTCAACGCTGTTTTGGTCAAGCTTTGAGCAGCAGCCGACCTCATTTAATCTATTTGCTGATCGCTATACTGATCTAAACGTTTTAGGTTTTGAGATTCCAAGCATTTGGTTCCAGTCATTAAACCCTTTATTTATTCTTCTCCTAGCGCCCATAGTTAGTATTATTTGGGTCAAGCTTGGTAATCGAGGTCTTGAACCAAGTAGTATGGTGAAGTTTGCCCTTGGGATGTTACTTGCTGCCGCAGGCTTTGGTCTGATGATTATCGCCTCAAAAAGCATTTTGACCAATGATACGGGCCTAGCATCGCCTTTATGGCTAGTTGGTAGTTTGCTGCTATTAACACTTGGTGAGTTGGCGCTTAGTCCTGTGGGTCTGTCGTCAATGACGAAACTTGCACCAAAGGGCATGCAAGGACAGATGATGGGGCTTTTCTTTGCATCTTTAGCGATGGGTAACTTGGTCGCGGCATTTTTTGGTGGCAATGTGTCAGCCGATAAAATTGAAGGTCTACCAACATTATTTACCACAATGACCGTCTTTTTGGTGGTGACTGCTGCCATCTTGTTAATATTAGCAAAGCCTATCAATAATATGCTCAAAAAGAGCGAGCATGCTGATAAGACTGTCCAATAAACAGCGCTTTGATGTTACTTTTGTACAGGCTACACGCTCAATAAAAGACAAATCTTCAGACGTGTTACCATTACTGGTAGCACGTTTTATTGTTTCACTCGATAAGATAATTATCTTGCGCTATTGAAAGCCTGCTTTGTGCCCAGACATCTAAGATGCTTTGCTGTCATACTATTTTATAGAAATAATAGGTGGCTTCATTTATGTGTCGTCTGGTTACTTACGATATTTTAATTTTTAGTATTTTGAATGTGGCTGATGCATATTCGAATACTGAACGTTTTGTCAACGCTTAAAAATTTATCCACTCGAATAAGACGACTATGCATAGTCGCTTCACGATATCAACGCTCCATAATCAATATCAATAAGGAAACTTTTAATGAATAAACAAGCCATACATGATCGTATCGATAGCTTACGTAAAACTTTAGTCGTACAAGACCTTACCGCCATTATCGTACCGTCAGCCGATCCGCATTTATCTGAGTATTTACCAGAATATTGGCAAGCGCGGTTATGGTTGTCAGGGTTTACAGGCTCAGTTGGTACGCTGGTAGTTACGGCTGATTTTGCAGGTCTGTGGACTGATAGTCGTTATTGGGTGCATGCCGCTGATCAGCTAAAAGGTACAGGTATCAGCTTGGAGAAGCTTGCTCCCGGTCAGCCAAACCATATCGACTGGTTAGCTACACATTTGGCAGAGGGTGATAGCGTGGCCGTCGATGGCAATGTGCTGTCTATCGCTGAGCAAGATAAGCTATTAAATGCATTTGATGCTAACGACATTACCTTAATCACCGAGCGTGATGTGTTGACAGAGATATGGACAGATCGTCCAGCGCTACCATCAGCAGAGTTATATCAGCATGATGCGCAGTTCGTCGCACAATCTACTAGCTCAAAACTTGCTGCGGTACGTGAAGGTATGGCTGGTGCAGGCGCGACACATCATCTGCTATCAAGCTTAGATGACATTGCTTGGCTCACCAATTTGCGCGGCGCTGATGTCGATTATAATCCTGTATTTTTATCACATATGCTCATTAGTAAAGATAAAGCAACGCTGTTCGTTGATAATAATAAAGTCAGCTCTGATATTGCAAAAGATCTACAAGATAGTGGTATCACCCTTGCTGATTATGATGCCGTACAAGATGCGCTGAGCGAGATGACACCAGAAGACTTGTTATTGTTAGATCCAAGTAAAGTTGCCGTGGGTACGCTATCGAAGATGGCGGACGATGTGGGCTTTATTGAGCAAATGGCACCTAGTACACTACTCAAATCTGTTAAGTCTGACTCAGACATAGATCATGTACGTGAAGCCATGCGTCAAGATGGGGCGGCATTGAGTGAGTTCTTTGCTGCATTTGAGCAGCGTCTAGCAGACGGTGAGCGTTTAAGTGAGCTTGATGTTGATAGTATGCTGATTGAGGTACGTAGTCAGCAGCCACATTATGTTTCACCAAGCTTTCCAACGATTGCAGGCTTTAATGAAAACGGTGCATTGCCGCATTATCGTGCGACCCCAGAGAAGTTTAGCTACCTTGACGTCGCTGAGGGCGAAGGAGGCTTACTACTGATTGATTCAGGTGCTCAGTACCAAAACGGCACCACTGATATCACTCGCGTGGTCGGTATTGGAAAAGTAAGCAGCGAGCACAAACGTGACTTTACCACTGTGCTCAAAGCTCATATTGCTTTGGCGCGTGCAAGCTTCCCTGATGGTATTGCCTCGCCACTAATTGATGCGATTTGCCGTGCGCCATTATGGCAGGCACAAATGGACTATGGGCATGGTACCGGTCATGGCGTTGGTTACTTCTTAAACGTCCATGAAGGCCCGCAAGTCATCGCTTATAGTGCCAGTACGCCGAAAGAGCGTGCGATGAAAGAGGGGATGATCTCCAGTAATGAGCCAGGCTTATACCGCGAAGGTAAGTGGGGTATTCGTATCGAAAATTTGGTGGTCAATATGCCGGTAGCGAACCCTACTGAGACCGAGTTTGGCAAATTCTTAAACTTTGAAACCATCACTTATTGCCCAATTGACACCCGTTTGATCGATAAATCCTTGCTCAACAAAGTAGAGATTGATTGGCTTAACGATTATCATAGCCAAGTCTATGCTGAGCTAAAAGATCGCGTTGATGGCGCAGCGCTTGAATGGCTGACCGAACGTACACAAGCTATTTAAAATAAAGATTGGTTAATGCTTAATTGAAATACAAAAGGCCCCGTAAAAATGTTTACGGGGCTTTTTATTAAAACTTTATTTTTTGACAAGTATCTGAAAGCTGTCGATAAATCAGTTAATAGACTAGTGTTTTTTAGCCATGTTTTCTTGAACAATGTCTTCGACAGCTTGGTTTTTTTCTGTGATTCCAGCGAGTTGCTGACTCACTTCAGCCCGTAACCACGACTTTAGATCCTCAGATATTTGCATCATTTGCTCACTCAAATAGTCGTCTACATGCATTTCAAGCTCTTGAATTAAACTCTCGTGGGCGGCAGTCAGTTCTGGGTTTTTAAAAGACAGGTCGATTGCTGCCCCTTTTTGAGGTTTTACGATAGTGTTTTCAGTCTGATTAACCGTATGAGAATGACCATTGACGTTGTTTTTTTCGTCGTTAGTAGGACTGTGTGCATCGCTTGTAGTTTGCTTGTCGTTCGTAGCGGCTTCGGTATCGCTCTTCTCTTGCTCAGCAAGGCTTTGTTCATCCGCATCTTTTTGAGCTTGTTCTGCTTGCTGTTTTTCTTTTTGACGCATAGCTTCTTCTTGTTCAATTTTTGCAGCACGTGCTTTTTCTTCCTCACGCTTTTTTTCTTCTGCTAAGCGTAGTTGTTCAGCAGCGGCACGTTGTTCTGCCTGCTTATCGGCAAGCTCTTTTGCAGCAGCTTGCTCAGCTTTATGCACACTATATAGCTCATCGAGGTGTGCATCTAAGTCTGGCAAACTAAATGTGAAACTTTCATAGGGGGTGTCTGTTTGCAGCAGAGTCGTGATATCCGTTAACTCTTGAACGATGGCAGCCCGTATCTGCTCTGGCGCACGAGTCCAACGCTGATAAAATTGATGCGAAAACGAATAGCTTGACATAGACTTTTCCATAAATTTTCTAAAAATTACCCCTTATCATACGCAACTATAATAAGGGGCTGCAAGGGGACAAACGTAGCAAAACTGCTACCAGCGTTACATTGATAGTATTATTCGCTTTTATGACTTGTATAGGATGCAACTAAGACCCAATACCTGTAATAATGACGTTAATTATGACCAACGTGCAAAAATTACTGAGCCGTTGGTACCACCAAAGCCAAAGCTATTAGAGACAGCATAATTGAGATTCTCAACCTTACGTGATTGATTGGCTACATAATCTAGATTACAGTTATCCTCGACATTATCTAGATTAATCGTTGGCGGCACGTGCTGATTTTGCAAAGCTAATATAGTAAAGATAGCTTCAACACCACCAGCTGCGCCCAGTAAGTGTCCAGTCATTGATTTGGTTGAGCTGACCAAGATGCTGTCTTTAACTGGTGCAAAAACGGTTTCAATAGCGATCGATTCAGCGACATCTCCAGCAGGGGTACTGGTGCCATGGGCATTGACATATCCAACGCTTGATGGCTCGATACCTGCGTCATTGAGGGCACTTTGCATAGCGCGCGCGGCACCATTACCATCTTCAGGGGGTGCGGTAATGTGGCTGGCATCGTCACTCATACCGAAGCCGACGACTTCAGCGAGTATGGTTGCACCGCGTGCTTTAGCATGGGCAAGACTTTCAAGCACCAACACGCCTGCGCCATCACCCATCACAAAACCATCACGATCTTTATCAAATGGGCGTGATGCTTTGGTAGGCTCATCATTACGAGTAGAGAGTGCATGCATGGCTGCAAAACCTGCCATACCTAATGGGCTCGAACCTCTCTCGCTACCACCTGCAATCATAACATCAGCATCGCCATAAGCAATTAGACGTGCAGCCAAGCCGATAGCATGTGTACCTGTCGTACAGGCGGTTGCTGTAGCCAGATTGGGGCCTTTGAGTTTGTGTTTGATAGCCACCAGTCCAGCTGCCATATTGGCAATAGAACCTGGTACGATAAATGGCGATACTTTTTTAGCGCCTTTTTCAGTTAGCATAGCGCAGCTGTCTTCAATAGTCTGAATACCACCGATACCTGATCCTAATATGACACCGAAACGCTCCTGATCGACATTCTGTACCGGCGTATCCTCAGCGCTAATCTCTTCGATAAAGCCTGCATCTTTGAGTGCCATCGCAGTAGCAGCGACACCATAGTGCATAAACGCATCATAGCGGCGTGCATCTTTGGGGCTCATGTATGGCTTAGTATCAAAGTCTTTTATCACACCTGCGATTTGGGCGCGGTAATCAGTTGCATCAAAATGTGAGATGGTTGAAATACCACTTTCGCCATTGAGCAACCGTGTCCATGTACTCTCAACATCCATACCTAGCGGGGTAACAGCCCCCATACCAGTAACGACGACACGCATCTCATCAGGACGCTCATGATGAGGAGGCTTACGACGCAGTTTTGATTCAGCGTTGGTATGTTGCGGTGTCGGTGAACTGCTGTTTTGGCTCATGTGATATATCCTGTACTTGCGATCCTAAAGGGGTGAGACTACTTGTTTTATTGTAAATATTCTAAAATTACGCAATATTATTTATAGCGTTATCTTGCCATTTTAGCAACTATTATAAAGCACATAAGTGCACGTCTGTAAACTTAATAATTTATAGAATGATGACGCTAGAGTAAGATAAAATAGAAAGTTAGCATGCTGTTGCTACATTGCTAGTCATGACGCGTTTAAGATCTCTATAAACCTAAAGACCTAAAAACCTATTTGCTGGTTAAGCAAAACACACTTGCCCCAGTACTACGCTTTTACTTGCGCCTGTTACCGCTGGCAAGTTACCTGTTTCACCCATCAAAGTTTGGCGTGCCAGCCAAGCAAAGGCCACAGACTCTACCCAAGTTGGCTCAAGTCCTAGACTTGCTGTAGTCTCTACTGTGCAATGGGGCAGATGCGCTTGCAAGCGCTCCATTAAGTAATCATTTAATGCGCCGCCGCCGCAGACATACACCGAGCTATTTACTTTTGCATTAATAAACATATTGATTTGTGCACTGGCACTAATGGCAGTAAGCTCTGTCAATGTTGCCTGTACATCTGCTGATGAGTAGCGAGTAGAGGCAGAAATCTGATCAAATTTTTGTAGTTCGCTTTGTAGCCACTCTAGGTTAAAGTCCTCGCGTCCTGTACTTTTAGGATAAGGTTTCGCAAAAAATGGATACTCTAATAATTGATTAAGTAGTGGCTCAATGACTTGTCCAGACTGCGCCCATGCACCGCCTGCGTCATAGTCATTGTCGGTATGTAGCGCGGTCCACGCATCAAGTAATAAATTGGCAGGGCCAGTATCATAACCAACAATAGAACTATCACCAGCTGGCAAGACAGTAATATTGGCAATACCGCCCAAATTTAATAATACTCGCGTGTTATCAGGTGCGGCAAATAATGCCTTATGAAAAGCGGGAACCAAAGGTGCCCCCTGACCGCCAACTGCCATATCACGACGACGAAAGTCGCTGACGACACTAATGCCCGTTTGTTCAGTGATAATATTGGCATCGAGTAGTTGTAAGCTAAAGCCCAACTGCGGACGATGACGTACCGTCTGCCCATGACAGCCAATCGCCAGGACCGACTCACTATCGGTATTCAACTGCTGTAATAGATTATTGACCACAACGCTCGCAAACTCGCTATAAGCTTTACTTGCCCAGCCAAACCAGTCCAATTCGCTGCTTGGCTCATTATTTGGCTCATCAGCCGTTGGCGTTAATTCTTGAACACCATTTGGCTGACACAAAGCCAAGAGTACCTCACGCAGCCGCGGCGGGAAATCTTGGCTATAAGTGGCTAATAGCTGCATCGGCTGTTGGGTGTTATTTTCATCCTCAAACTGACAAATCACCGCATCCATACCGTCCAAGCTAGTGCCTGACATCACACCGATATACAGACCATCATCAAAACTTTCAAACACCGTTTGTTCCAATGCTTCAGTCAGGGAGGCATAGTTTGTATCGTCATCATTATTTATTGAATCAGCTAAGTCAGCTAAAAATTCGGTGTTTTCAGGGTCATTCGTGGTCTGAGCAGGGTTGGTCATGGCAATTTACCTTAAAAAACGCTAGTATATCCCTCAAATTCTAACATCTTTTACAGGCTACGAAGTCCTAAATAGCCCAAACGCGTTACCCTTTTAATAAAGACAATAAAGAGAGCATCATGACAGACCATTCATACACCCTAGAAGAACAAATTGCCCTTGTGCAACGCGGTACGCAAGAAATCTTATCTGAAGAGGATTTAGTTGCGAAACTCAAACTGGGCCGTCCGCTACGTATCAAAGCAGGATTTGATCCTACCGCGCCTGACCTGCATTTGGGTCATACGGTACTGATTAATAAGCTTAAGCACTTTCAAGATTTAGGTCATGAGATTTATTTTTTAATCGGTGATTATACGGCCAAGATTGGCGATCCTTCTGGCAAGAATAGCACGCGTCCGCCATTGACTGATGAGCAAATCAAAGCCAATGCTCAGACCTATGCCGAGCAAGTGTTTAAGATCTTGGATAAAGAAAAAACCAAGATTGTTTTTAACTCTGAATGGTTTAATGATATGTCAGCAGGAGATATGATTCAGCTGTCAAGCCAGCTTACCGTCTCGCGTATGCTTGAGCGTGATGATTTCTCCAAACGTTATGCCGCCCAAACGCCCATTGCTATTCATGAGTTTTTGTATCCGTTGGTGCAAGGCTACGACTCTATTGCACTAAAAGCTGACGTCGAGCTGGGCGGTACCGACCAAACCTTTAACATCCTAATGGGGCGTACTTTGCAAGGCCGTTACGGCCAAGAGCCACAAGTTTGTATCACAGTGCCGATCTTAGAAGGATTAGACGGCGTCAATAAAATGTCTAAATCCTTGAACAATTACGTCGGTATTTATGATGCACCGGGCACCATGTACCAAAAACTGCTATCCATGCCAGACACCTTAATTCGTCGCTACTTTGAATTTTTAAGCTTTAAGCCGATGGAAGAAGTCGAAACATTGATGACAGAGATGGAAAACGGTCGCAATCCACAAGAAATCAAACGTATCCTTGCCGAAGAATTAATCGAGCGCTTCCATGACGCTGATGCGGCAGCTAATGCGCACAAGTCAGCGGGCAACGTATTGGCTGATGGTGAATTGCCAGTTGATCTGCCACAAATTATGCTAGATCTAGAAGGTCAAGAAGCACTATTTATCACTCAAATCTTAAACCAAGCAACACTTGCTAAAAACAACTCAGCAGCCAAAGATATGGTAAAACGTGGCGCGGTAAAAGTAGATGGCGAAGTGGTTGATGCTAGCTTTAGCTTAACATCAGGTCAGACGGCTGTTATTCAAGCAGGCAAGAAAGGCTATGCAAAAGTAACGGTGGGTTGATAGGGCTTTTAATATCAAGAGCATAAATAAGGTCGACATTGATTGTCGGCCTTATCTATTTCTATTATTTAAACATAACGAGACAGTATTTAGCTCATACATTTATGGGGAAGACTAGGAAAATATTTATGAACCAATCTATGCCACAAGGCATTTACCGCCATTATAAAGGCAATCTCTACCAAGTCTTGCATACCGCTCAGCATTCCGAAACGGAAGAAATGCTAGTGGTTTATCGTTGTCTGTACGGCGAATATGGCGTATGGGTACGACCACTGTCGATGTTTAGCGAGACAGTCACGCGTGACGGTAAAGAAGTGCCTAGATTTGAATTGATTAAAGCGCTCACTGATTAGTTTGAAGCTGTTTAGTTGGAAATGCAAAGCCCGACTAGAAACTTAAGGTACGCTGTCGTAGGCTGGGTTTTTAACCCAGATTTTTACCATATCACCTATCGCTCATTTCCCAAAAACCCCTTTAATACTTTATAAAACCCAATCGGCTCATCCATTGGTACCGCATGACCAGAGCGCGGCAAAACGATCTCAGTTGCATTGGGTAGCATACGGGTCACTTCTTGCTGCCACTTAGGATCATAGAGCTTTGAGCGACCTCCAATTACGTTCACCACTGGAATAGTGACTTTTTCTATGACGGCTCGAAAATCGTACTCCAGTTTTAAATATGCTTGCAAACAGCGCATCTTATGTTGCCATGTACTGTGATTATAAAACACCAGCTTATGATCGTTTTGATGAGTCAAGAATTGTACGATAGCTTTTGAGCGTGTACGATTTACTGATAGTAAAGAGAATAGCCGCTCAATATCCGTGACTCGACGTTTAATCGTAAATGGTAGGTGCGTAAAGCTATCAACATTAGCATAAGGCAGTGTCATATCTACCACTTCATGAAATATATCAAACACTTCCTGCTGCCGCTTACCAAATAAGCCGCCTTGCCAATCAGACTGATTATGAATCGCAGGACTTTGGTCGATATTTATATAACGGCTGATCCGTGACATATCAAAACGCTCAAAATACCCCCACATTACTTGCGCGCCCATTGAAATAGCGGCAACCGGTAAAGATTCTATTGTAAGGTCATGGCAGATTTGCTCAATCACAGCGTTGATATCGTCAGCATACTGGCGCACAAAATCAAATTGCGTCAAATTGGACAATTTCGCTTCTCCAAAACCTCTAAAGTGTGGGAGATAAAACCTATATTCGCCAGTAAGTGGCAATATAAAAGGTAAAAACTCACGTGCATCCATGCCATACGCATGTAGCAAGATTACAGGCTTGCCTTTGCCAATTACAGAGACAGGAATGATTGTACCGTCAGTCTTGATGATGCTTAAAGTCTGTAATTGGTATTGAGGCGGTAGTTTTAGCCAATCTTTTATCATGGGCAGCATCATCTCGTTTTAATTTTATTATCTTTAGGGGTTTATCAAATGATTTTAATATGAAAATGCTCAG
>NZ_LNUO01000165.1:0-8392 GCF_001462175.1 Psychrobacter sp. ENNN9_III | reverse complement strand
GTACAGCAGCAACTTGATTGTTGGGGGGCTTTTTTTATGCATAGAATTTAGTAGTATGGCTGAAACGTAATATGAATTAAAACATGAAAAATATCGGAAGTTTAGCCCTAATATAGCAGTAGCAAGTAACTAACTATAATAACTATTTAATATTTTCATCTAAAATGATTTGACTTATATCATTATAGCTGATAATTTCAAGTATAATCTTTATCTACAAGTAATAACAATTGCTTTACGTTGTGATAAAAAGTATTGTTTATGTAATAGATTTAGACTAGAATTTTAGGACTATTATATTTTTAGTTTTGTATATAATTATTGTCCTAAATTTTTCCTCTTCTCACAATTATCAAAAGGAATTGATAATGAAGTTAGCTCCTCTTTTTTCAATAGGTGCCTTAGCAGCCATGAGTATCATCGGTTGTTCTAATCAAACATCTGAAAGTACAGATACTCCATCAGTTTCTTCTGAAGAAACCACTGTTTTACGTTTTTCACACTTTTGGCCTGCAACTTCTTCAATCAGTAAAGAAGTATTTGAACCATGGGCCAAACAGATAGAAACAGAGTCTGATGGACGTTTAAAAGTCGAGCTCTATCCTTCCGCTGGTCTTGCTAAAGCTGACGTTACTTATGAGTCTGCCGCAAAGGGTACAATCGATATAGGTTCACAAGCACATGGCTATACCAATGGACGCTTTCCTTTAACTCAAATAACTGAGCTTCCAGGTTTGTCTAACTCAGCCACTCAGATGGGTTGTATGCTACAAACTCTATATGACGATGGTACGCTTGCCAGTGAATACGAAGATTCACATCTATTATTTATGTATGGTGCTGGACCAGGTTCTTTGCACACTACTGATAAGTTGATTCGTACGCCAGAAGATATGAAAGGTATGCGCATTCGCAGACCTTCAGCGGTTGCTGGGGATATTATAGAAAGCGCGGGGGCATCACCTGTTGGCTTACCTGCTAACGATATGTACACTTCTCTACAGCGCGGTGTCGTAGATGGACTTAGTTTCCCATGGGAGGCGGTCACAGCTTTCAAAATTGATGAAATAACTAAATATCATACTAATATTCCTTTTTATAGTTCGGCCCTTATGGTTACTATGAACAAAGATAAGTATGAAAGTTTGCCTGATGATTTAAAGCAAGTACTTGATAATAACTCAGGGATGGCGCTTGCCAATAAGGTTGGTGAAGTGTTCGATAAGCATGATCAATTGGCTATACAAGCTGCTAAAGATAAAGGTGACGAAATCATTGAAATTCCAGACCCTCTTAACGACCCAGCATGGAAAGGACCACTTGAAGCTGGCACTCAAAAATATCTAAATGACGTTAACGCTTTAGGTTTAGATGCCGATGCTGTGTATGAAAAAGCCAAAGCCGCCAGCGCCGCCTGCAAAGTCTAAAAAGAATATCCTATCAGAGGCAGCCCCTTTATG
Organism: Psychrobacter sp. ENNN9_III; assembly: GCF_001462175.1. Taxonomy (NCBI): domain Bacteria; kingdom Pseudomonadati; phylum Pseudomonadota; class Gammaproteobacteria; order Moraxellales; family Moraxellaceae; genus Psychrobacter; species Psychrobacter sp. ENNN9_III. Next base: position 6,932 of record NZ_LNUO01000165.1, on the reverse strand, counting down.
GCATCTTTAAACAACCTCAGCACCCTCATCTCTAGCTGTGCAAGCTGTGCCAATTTATTGGCGGCATCAGCCTGGTCATCATCGTTTTAACCACCATGCTAGACGTCATTGCCCGCTACGTCTTTAAGCTTACAGGCGGCGAGCTTGGCTTCACCGTCAAAGGCAGCGTCGAGATTGTCTCCTACTTCATGTTGTTTGCGCTGCTCGCCGCCTTTGCCGCCTTTGTCGAACGCTCACAAATCATCGTCGATGTCTTCACCCAAAAGATGTCACAAGCCGTCAAAGGCTATATGATGGGCGTATTCATGATAGGCTTTTTTATCATCGGACTCGTCTTCACCTGGGGGTTGTATGAAAGCGCTATCGATGCCATCGAATTTGGCAAAGTTACCCAAGACCTGCGTATCTCCATGATGCCCATCTATGCCATCAGCGCTTTCTTAAGCTTATTGCTGGCCATACGCTCCCTAATCGAATCCATCAACATCTTTAAAACAGGCGAATTCTTTGACGCTGAGGAGACAGGCGCATGAGTCCAGAAATTATTGGGGCCATCGGCCTACTAGTCATGATCCTACTGGTCGTCGTACGCGTCCCCGTCGCCCTTGCCATGCTAGGCGTCGGTCTGGTCGGCTTTGGCGCCGTTACCTCCACCGGAGGCGCCATACAGATGCTCAAAGACATCCCTGTCGACGTCTTAGCAAAGTATGACTTTAGCGCCATACCACTCTTTATCTTAATGGGCGTCTTTGCCACCCACTCAGGCATGGCTGGCAAACTCTTTGAAGCCACCCGCACCATCTTTGGTGGCGTCAGAGGCAGTCTTGGTATTGCCGGTATCGGCTCCTCTGGTATCTTTGCCTCCATCTCTGGATCATCCTTAGCCACCGCTTCCACCATGACCAAAGTGGCCCTGCCGCAAATGGAGAAATACGGCTATCAGCCAGGCTTTGCTTGTGGCATCTTGGCCGCGGGTGGTACGCTTGGCATTATGATACCGCCCAGTATCGCCTTACTGGTGTACGCCATCCTAACCCAGCAGTCCGTTGGCGACATGTTTATCGCAGGCTTCTTGCCTGGCATGCTTGGCATGCTTATGTACTCGATCACTGTCATGATCATGGTACGCTGGAAACCACACCTAGCTCGGCGCGGCGAGTCAACCTCATGGAAAGCCAAGCTGCTCTCACTGACAGGGTTGATACCGTTCACCTTTATCTTTATTGTGATCATCGCTGGTATCTTCTTTGGTCTGTTTACCCCAACAGAGGGGGCTGCGGTTGGCGCCTTTGTCTCTTGGGCCTATGCTGCTGTCAAAGGCATGCGTATGGAGGGGCTAAAGCAGTCACTGATTGAAACCTTGGCGCTGTCTGCGGTGGTGTTCTTTATGCTACTTGGGGCAGAGGCACTCGGTTACTTTGTTTCAGTCTCTCGCCTGTCTTATTCGTTAGCGACGTGGATTGGGGGACTTGCGGTCAGTCCGATGATTGTTTTGATCTGTATTTTGTTTATGTACTTTTTACTTGGGCTGTTTATGGATGCCCTTGCGATGCTGGTGATTACCATTCCGGTGGTGTTTCCGATTATCTTGGCCCTTGGGTTTGATCCGGTGTGGTTTGGGATTATTGCAGTGTTGACGGTGGAGCTTGGTCTTATCACGCCGCCGATGGGGATGAATATCTTTGTAATTAAGGCGATGGCCCCGCATATCAAGCTATCTGATATGTTTCGAGGGGTGGCACCGTTTATTGTCTCTGATGTTATTCGCTTGGTTATTCTGGTTGCGTTCCCAGCGGTTTCTTTGGTGCTGCTTGGTTAAGAGAGTAGTTCAGCTCAGTAGCAAAATCTAGAGAAGAGCTGTTTTTATTGGCCATATCGTTATTATAACGGTATGGCTTTTTTGCGAGTACAATATAAGCTTAATAAGCTTACGTATTCAACTTGTCATTTAAAGGACTCAAAGATTAATGTTACGTATTCAACTTGTCATTTAAAGGACTCAAAGATTAATGTTAGTATAATATTCCTACGCTATACACTATCTTAGACCTACTAAGTACAAGATATTGTCGTATTAGTGCTTACTATTATAAGAATGCAGTAGATGTAGTAAACTGGAGAGCTAAAATTTTAAGTAGAGACCGTTATGGCAGTTGATTTTAGTAATACTTTAATAGTTGCAATATCTGCAACCGCATTATTCGATTTATCAGAATCTGAAAATTATTTGTTACAGTTATTGCAGCAGCAACCTAATAGCGCGGTCAAAGAGTTTCGTGATTACATGGCAGCACGTGAAAATGATGAGTTGAATACTGGTGCAGGCTATCCACTTATTAAGGTATTACTCAATCTAAATAACTACAATCAACCACCAACAGATTTAGATGTTGAAGCACCTTTAGTAGAAGTTGTTATTGTCTCAAAAAGTAGTCCTGATACTGGTATTCAAGTGCTCAATGCCATACGCGCTCATGGACTAAATATATCGCGCTCAGCTTTTATTTCTGGAAGTCCGGTCGCACCTTACATTGCTGATTTCAAAGTAGACCTGTTTTTGACTACCAATCGTAACGATGCACAACAGGTTGCAGATGCCAATATCTGTGCTTGTGCAATACTTGATGCCACTCCTGTGAATACTTATGAGCTTGATACTGAGCAGTTGCGTATTGCTTTTGACGGTGACGCCGTATTGTTTGATGATTCAGGAGAGTTGCTATATAAGCAAAAGGGTTTACAGGCATTCCATGAGCGTGAAGCTCGGATGCATGACCTGCCTATTGAAAAAGGCCCTTATGCTGAACTGTTAATTAAGCTTTCAAGCTTACAAGAACGTTTACCAGCACGGCTGAATCATTGTCCAATAAAAATTGCACTAGTGACAGCTCGTAATGCACCCGCTGACTTACGCGCTATTAAGACGCTACGTGAGTGGGGCGTAGATGTTGATATGGCGTTTTTCTTAGGTGGACTTGAAAAAACAGCAGTACTCAAGACTTTTGCACCGCATATCTTTTTTGATGATTCAATTCAGCATATTGATGCTGCTCGTCGCTTTGTGCCTACTGCACTGGTGCCTTACCACTCAACGTCTTTATTACATGCTAACAGTTATTTAACTGCCACTAAAAATACTCCACTATTATCCTTTACCTCTACGCAGCCTGTTATTTCTTCTGCAGACCATTAACTTAAAACTAAATGAAAGGACTAAAGATGAATGGGCGACAAGTGTCAGCGTTAGTTGTGGTTCGACTTAAGCAGGTTATTGGCTTATATGCTTTTGTACTTGTACCGATGTGGGGTATGTTTTTTCTAAATGAATTTGCATTATTTGGACTGTGGAATATTTTTGGTATCGTGCCACGTACGTTAGACATAGGCAGCATGATCGGTATATTTGCTTCATGGACAATGCATGGTAATCTTGCCCATCTATTGGGTAATACGTTGACGTTGTTGCAGATTTTATTTTTGTTTGGGCTTTTTGAAAACAATGCTTATCGTACAGTACTTAAATTGGTTGTCGCATCAGGGCTAATCACATGGGTTATTGGTTCGCCATTATCCATACATATTGGCGCCTCAGGCCTTTGTTTTGCCATGCTTGGGTTTATGATAGGAGGCGCTTTATTTGCCAAGCGTTGGGGTTACTTATTGGCTTGTATAATCATGGGAACAGGTTATTGGCTCATTATCAAGCAAGGCCTGATGCCACAGTCTGGTATCTCTTTCGCAGCGCACTTTGGCGGTTTATGTGCAGGTTTGCTACTAGGAGCAAACTCAAAGCATCACTATACAAGTATGACCGTTCGTGGCTAAGCTTTATCAGAGCATATACTGGTAAAAAGTAACTCATCCTTTGCCAAGTCTCGCCATGCAGTTGTTTGCCTCACATGCTCATCGATTGTAAGCGTACTACCTTTTTCCGGTAGTACATAATCTGCACGTGCAGGAGCATTACAATCTATAACTTGTGGGACTTTTTGTACACTTCTACGTCTTTCAAACAAATATAAATTGACCAAATATATGTCTGAGTTATCCGCCTGTACGCTCGCATTATCAACATCTGCTGCTATAAAGCGTAATATTTGCGGTTTAGCATAAGACCATGGACGAAACCATTCTGTACTTTCAGCTGTTTTAACAACGGTGACACCTTCAGGAAGCTTAGCGACTTGCTGATGGTACCAGTTATATTCTTGATGTATTTGAAAAGCAAATATGCCAACAGCGGCAAATAAAGGAATGAGCCATTTTGGAGCACGCTTTCCTGCCAACTTACTAAGGTGAGTTATGATAAGTGCCAACCCAGCCATACCAAATGCAGCAGCTATGGTAGCGATAAACTCAAAAAGCATAAAATTTCCTTAATACATAGATATAGTCATAGAGTTTTATAACGATAGGATAAAAAAATCACTCACAAGCAACTGCTGCCTGTGAGCGATATATAGTAATAAAAGATATACCATCATACGTAAGCTTAGTGGTCTATTGCACCACCTGCACCACGTGGAGAACGTACACTTTCAACCAATTCTTGAATGTGTAATGGTGGTGCTTTAGTAGCATAAGATACTGCGAATGCTACTGCAAAGTTGATTAAGGCACCAATAGCACCAAATGATAACGGCGAAATACCAAACAACCAGTATTCGGCGGTATCAGGGAAGTTAGCAGTACCACTGACAAAGAACCAGCCTTTGAATACAAAGATATATACGAGCGTACTGATAAGACCCGCTAACATACCAAAGATTGCACCTAAATTATTGATACGTTTGGAGAAAATGCCCATCATAAGTGCAGGGAATAGCGAAGCACCAGCGATACCGAAGGCTAAAGCGACCACCTGTGCTGCAAAACCTGGTGGATTTAGGCCAAGCCATGTAGCAACAACGATTGCAACAGCCATTGAGATACGTGCGGCTAACAATTCGCCCTTATCAGTAATATTTGGATTTAGGTTGCGTTTGATTAAGTCATGGCTGATTGCAGATGAGATTGCAAGTAGTAGACCAGCGGCTGTTGACAAGGCTGCTGCCAAACCACCTGCTGCAATAAGACCAATAACCCATGGTGGAAGCTGAGCGATTTCTGGGTTAGCAAGTACTAAGATATCAGCATTAACATCAAGCTCATTACCTGACCAACCAGCATCGGCGAAGCGACCATCAACTTCTGCATCATGTGCAGTACGAGCGGCTTCAACAGCTGCTGTCGCTGCGGCAACATCACCACCTTCAGCTTCAGCTGTGTTAAGTGCTAACTGGGCTGCACCCAAACCACTGTCGTTATATAATTGAATACGACCATCGTTGTTTAAATCATTGTACTTAATAAGACCTGTATCTTCCCATGTTCTCATCCAATCAGGACGCTGCTCATAGGTAAGGGCAGGCTGATCGACACCTTGTGGATAAACAGTATCGATTAAGTTTAAACGTGCCATTGCACCTACCGCAGGGGCAGTGAAATATAGCAAAGAGATAAATACCAAAGTCCAACCAGCAGTCCAACGTGCATCAGCTACTTTAGGAACTGTGAAGAAACGAATAATAACGTGTGGTAGGCCTGCTGTACCAATCATAAGTGATAGGGTAAATAAGACCATATTAAGCTTATTAGGCACATCGGCAGTATAAGCAGTAAAACCAAGATCAGTGACGACCTGATCAAGCTTCGTTAAGATAGGAATACCTGACTCTGCATGGGTTGAAAATAGACCCAAACCTGGAATTGGATTACCTGTTAGCTCAAGTGAGATAAAGACTGCTGGAATGGTATAAGCAATCATCAGAACGACGTACTGAGCCACCTGCGTATAAGTAATACCTTTCATACCACCTAATACTGCGTAGAAGAATACGACAACAGCAGCAATAAGCAGACCGGTTGTGTTTTCTACTTCTAAGAAGCGTGAGAAGGCAACACCAGCACCAGTCATCTGACCGATAACATAAGTGGTTGAGGCGACAATCAAACAAACAACCGCAATCATAGCTGCAGTTTTTGAGTAAAAGCGATCGGCAATAAAGTCAGGAACCGTAAACTTACCAAACTTACGTAAATAAGGCGCTAAAAGCATAGCTAGTAGAACATAACCGCCAGTCCAGCCCATTAAGTAAGTTGATGCGCCGTAACCGCCCGCTGCAATTAAACCTGCCATTGAAATAAAGGACGCAGCACTCATCCAGTCAGCTGCTGTCGCCATACCATTGACTACAGGATGGACACCGCCACCTGCAACATAGAACTCACTGGTGGTTCCAGCACGTGCCCAAATTGCAATACCAAAGTATAGAGCAAAAGATAGGCCTACAAAAATAATGTTAATAGTAAATTGACTCATGCTCTATTCCTCGTCTACGCCATATTGTTTATCTAATTTATTCATACGCCATGCGTAAAAGAAAATTAAAATGATAAATATTGCAATAGATCCTTGTTGAGCGAACCAAAAACCTAAGTCAGTACCGCCAATTTTGATACCTACTAATAATGGACGCAATAAGATTGCAAAACCATAGGAACATAGGGCCCAGACGACTAGACTACCTAAAATAAGACGGACATTGGCACGCCAATAACCGGATGGGTCGTTGTGGTTTTCCATAGGACAACTCCTTTTGCCTGACATAAATACAAGATTAATGATTGAGTTTTAATAAGTCATTGTGGTTTAGCGTATATTGTCTAAATCTATAGCGTTTATAACGTAAGCATAGAGCTATACAATACAAAGGACTAAAACAGAATGACCAATCAAAATAACCAATCAAAAATTACCAACAACAAGAACAAGTTCGAAACAGCTTTTCATGATATTAAAGACATAACAACTTGTGTAATACTGCTGACAATACAGCGTAACTTATAAAGTTAAGGGAGGTTTATATAAAATAATGCTCCGTCGTTTTTAT
>NZ_LNUO01000164.1:0-19215 GCF_001462175.1 Psychrobacter sp. ENNN9_III | reverse complement strand
TAAGGGCGGTTTTTTATTGAAAAGCGATTAGTGGTTTGTGACAACAATTATCTCAAGTATCATTTACTCAAGCATAGTTTACATGTTTGGATAGTTAGGGCCGCCGCCGCCTTCTGGCGTCACCCATGTGATGTTCTGTGAAGGGTCCTTGATATCACAAGTTTTACAGTGTACGCAGTTTTGGGCGTTGATGACAAACTTTGCACCTTCAGCATCTTTTGGGGCGGTTTTTATTGAAAAGCGATTAGTGGTTTGTGACAACAATTATCTCAAGTATCATTTACTCAAGCATAGTTTACATGTTTGGATAGTTAGGGCCGCCGCCGCCTTCTGGCGTCACCCATGTGATGTTCTGTGAAGGGTCCTTGATATCACAAGTTTTACAGTGTACGCAGTTTTGGGCGTTGATGACAAACTTTGCACCTTCAGCATCTTTTGTCACTTCATAAACACCAGCTGGACAGTATAGACGTGCAGGCTCAGCATACAATGGCAGGTTAATAGACACAGGTACTGTCGGATCTGTCAGCTTTAAATGTGTGGGCTGATTCTCTGCATGATTAGTGTTAGAGATAAATACAGAAGACAATTTATCAAATACCAGTTTGCCATCAGGCTTAGGATATACGGGCTGATATGCATGAGCTGCACGCTCTAGCTGATCGTAGTCCTTTAGATTATCATGAATAGTCAATGGCATTTTGCCACGTAGAATATTTTGGTCGATGAAGTTAAACGCACCGCCCATCCATTGGCCCATACGGTGCATTGCAGGCGCAAAGTTACGTGCCTCATAATTGTCTTGATATAGCCACGACTCTCTATACATCGTGCTGTATGCCACCACATCGTCATGCTGGCGCTCGGCCTGTAGTGCTTCAAAGATAGCTTCAGCTGCCAGCATACCCGACTTCATTGAAGTATGTGTGCCTTTGATTTTTGCTGCATTCAAAAACCCTGCATCATCACCCACGAGTACGCCACCTGGGAAAGTGAATTTGGGTAAAGAGTTGAGACCGCCTTTAGTTAAAGCGCGCGCACCGTAAGAGACGCGTTTACCACCTTCTAGAATATTACGAATAAGCGGATGTAGCTTTAGGCGTTGCAACTCATCAAACGGTGACATGTACGGGTTAGAATACGATAAATCGATGACCATACCGAAGCTGACTTGATTGTTTTCATCAAAGTATAACCACCAGCCGCCAGTCGACCCAGTATCAGTCAAAGGCCAACCTGAACCGTGCATGACCACACCTTGCTCGTGTTTGTCCGGTGTGACTTCCCATAGCTCTTTTAGACCGATACCATAATGCTGCGGATCAGAGTCTTTATCTAGGCTAAAACGGCTGATTAAGCGTTTGCCAAGGTGACCACGGCAACCTTCAGCAAAGATAGTATATTTGGCCAGCAGCTCATAACCTGGCTCAAAACTGGCCTTGGCTTCACCATCAGCGGCTACGCCCATATCTCCTGTTAAGATACCTTTTACTGAACCGTCATCGTTGTATAAAATATCAGAAGCAGGGAAGCCTGGGAACATCATGACTTCTAGCTCTTCAGCCTGCTCAGCAAGCCAGCGCACGACATTGGCTAGTGAGACAATATAATTGCCTTCATTATGCATGCTAGCTGGTACGATCGAATCCATCAGCTTCGTGCTTTTGGTCTCAGAACCGAGCATATAAACACGATCTTCGATGGCAGGCACGTTTAAAGGTGCACCTTTATCTTTCCAGTCAGGTATTAATTCGTCCAAAGCACGAGGCTCAATCACCGCACCTGATAATATGTGTGCGCCAAACTCAGAGCCTTTTTCAACGACACATACCATAAATTCGTCGTTGCCTGCTTCAATGGCCAGCTGTCGTAAGCGAATAGCAGCAGACAGACCTGAAGGGCCACCACCGACGATAATAACGTCGAACTCCATCGATTCGCGCTCGATTTCAGGCTCTACTGGCTCAGGTTCAGGTGCTGTTTCAGCAGGTGCTTTGTCAACAAGGTTGTCTTCGGTAGCTTCTTCTTCAATAACTTCTTCAGTGACAGCAGCTTCAGTTGTCTCTTTTTCAGCAGAGTTTTCTTCTACATTGACGTCGGTCGGCGCTGGCGACTCTGTGTGGGGTGTATCTACAGTGCTTGGTGCGTCAGTATTGACGATATCAGCATCAACGACTGGCGTTTGTTTATCTTGCTCTTGCATACCTACTCCTAAACTCTATAGTGGCTTATCTATGGGTACAATCGCACTTAAATAATATGGCTTGCGACACAAGTACCTCTCAGACATATGGCTGCCCGATAAAAACTGTCTTTGCGGCATTAATCGACAATATCTTCATTGAGATCATATTAATGAACAACATAATAAAGGACAATCAAAACGACATACTTATCGTCATCTTAATAAAATTCGTTACTCATTATAAAAGAAAAGTCCTATAAACACGATACGCATTTATAGATATCGGTGTTAAGGTAAGACTAATACGATGAGTATGTAAAGTCTAATCGTTTTATCATACCCGAAACTATAATTAATAGTAGTGCTGTCGTTATCAAACTTTGATGAATATTAGGAAACCATGCTATGAGTAGCAATATAATTAATGATACTAGCGATTCGACCATGACAGCGAACAACGATGCTGAGGACAGTGGCAAGCGCACTCCAATCCTAAACAATTTAGATTCCTTAAGCCAGTATTTGAAGTCATCCGCTAGTACTCGTCAGGGACGATCTATACCGCCACTTGAAAAGTGGCAACCAGAGCAAACGATAGATATGGATCTGGTCATCAAAGCAAATGGAGAATGGTGGCATGAAGGAGGGGTAGTGACTCGGCAGTCATTGGTCAGTTTGTTTGCCACTATTTTATGGAAGGAAGAAAACAATGGTGCTACTGAGTATTTTTTAAAGACACCAGTACAGAAGCTACGTATCCAAGTTGAAGATGTACCATTATTGATTAATGATGTAGGCATCGTAACAGAAGAGGGCGTAAGCTGGTTAGAGTTTACAACGATGACAGGTGATGTAGTACGTTTGGATAACGAGCATCCAATTGAGCTGCGCTCTTATAAGCCTACAACTAAAGATAGCGTAGCAGAGGAGCAAGTGCGGCCTTATATGCTTGTTCGTAATGGGTTGACTGCGTTGATTGGCCGTAATACATTTTACCACTTAACTGAGATCGGTCAGTTAAAAGAGCAAAACGATGAAATAATACTGACTTTAGAGAGTGGGGGACAGTCTTATCAGTTATTTATGCCTGCTGATTGATTTTCACTTATTATAAGAATGAATATATCGATTGAGGGCGAGTGCGTCAAACGTTGACATGCTTTAAAATAAGTTATCTTATCAAATAATACGGCAATACATTGTGAACCAACATATTAATTTTGCTAGGCTAGCTCTAACCAATAACATACATCACAATAGCAGTACTGAGCTATGAGTACTGCTGCTCCTGTTTTATCTTCAATACCGGATAGACTCTTTACCAACCCTAGCGATATAACAGTCGATTTAGTCGACTGCAAAAACGATATTAATCATAAAAATGACTTGGCGCCAATTGGTCTCTTTGATTCTGGCGTGGGCGGACTTTCAGTTTATCTGCATTTAGCGCAGCAACTACCGTCTGAACGCTATATCTATTATGCCGATACGCTGCATGTACCTTACGGCAATCGTGAGAGTCAAGATATTAAAGAATTGACATTAACAGCAGTAGAATGGCTGTACCAAAGAGGCTGTAAGCTTATCGTTATCGCTTGTAATAGCGCTTCTGCACACGGGTTAGAGGCTGCACGCCAACATTACCCAAACCTTCCTATCGTAGGTTTAGTCCCAGCACTTAAACCTGCTGTAATAGCCAGCAAAAGTGGTCATGTGGCCGTATTGGCTACCAAAGCAACGCTGGACGGTACATTACTTAATCAAGTCATTACTGATGTTGCGTTACCTAGCCGGACTCAAGTAACCAAATATTTTGATCCGCAATTGGTGCCATGGGTAGAGTCTGGTATGCCAGAGATGTCTGAGGTCGCGCAGCGTTTGCGCCAACAATTACAACACTTTGCCCACGCTAAGGTAGACTACTTGGTATTAGGGTGTACCCATTATCCCTTTTTTAAAGAGTTTTTGGTTAATGAGATTCAATCGAAGCAATTTGCTATACAAGTAGTAGATTCAGGACAAGCAATTGCCACGCGTGTACAGTCTTTGCTTGCCGAAAAAAAACTATTGGCTCAAAAGGCTTCATTAGCGACTTGTCATAATAGGCCACCGCTGATTTTTTATGCGTCTAGGTATGATGAGCGGTTGGATAAACTGGTAACGCGCCTGTTGGGAGAACAGGTAAAAATAGAGTATATGCTTTAGCTGTTAGATCAATTTTTTATATATTCTTTTATAGCAGTTCACGATATTTAGTAGTCTGATATGCTATCGTTACTAGAATAATTGTCACAAAGCAATCACAAATCGTCCATATTTTGCTAAGATTGTGCTAAGTTTATATTTATAAAGCCTAACTGTTTGGGCGTTTTTTTATGTCATTATTGTCACTGTCGTTGTAGAGGTTATATTGCAAAATCGTCGCTATCACGTTCATATAATATGCGTAGCTCATGAGCAACCGTTGGTATTAGACGGTTTGGCAGTGTTTTTTCAATCTCGTGCATTCTTAACTTATGATGTCTCACCTAGACTGCCACAAGCTTCTTTATATGGACGACAGTCTATTGACGCGTGCGATTACGCCATCGTCGTCATCGGTGACAGCTATGGTACGACCCAGAATCTAGGTGTTAGCCAAATGCATTTGAGCTATTTAAGTGCAAGAGCCAAGCTTAAACCTATGTTTGTGCTAGTGAGATCTCAAAACCGCACTGTCGATGTGGGTCGTCAGCTACACGACTTTACCCGTTTGGTAGAGCAACAAGTAGAAGACATCTATTATTATGATGACAATACCAATATTGATGAGCTTTTGAAGATCGCTTATGACAATGCAGTTGCCAAATTAAATGTAATATCAAGTTGGACAAAAAAAGAGAGTAGTGTTAAAGACTCTATAACTCAGAGTCAGGTAACGCAGCGCAATTCTGTGTCGAAGTCGAGCACTTTTACTAATGCAAGTCGCAAGTCTGATGAGGAGGATAAACTCATTAGCCCACCAGTTGAAAGTATTGATGCGACGGATAACATCACACAATCTATTGATTTATCAGAAAAATTCGATATGGAGTACAGTGCTCAAGCTTATGAAGGTGGTAATCTAACCGATATCACGATGTCCACGAGCCTGACTTGGGAGCAAATATTACATGCGCTGGCACGTATGCCTGGGAATTTTTCAAATCATGGCTTGCAAGGCTGCTTAAATCGTCTAGTTACTATTAAAGCAGATAAAGATATCAAAAAAATGATGCCGAACGTCCATGCAGTTTCACGTTGTCAGATTGCTCAAAATGATTTAAATAAACTACAAAGCCTATTGGTGGCTGCTAACTGGATTCAATTGACAGCTTCAGGTGCAAGGACATCACAAGAGTTATGGAAATTGACTTTTTATGCCAAGAAAATATTTAAAGATAGCAGTGCACAATAATTACATCAAAGCTTATAGTTTGAATTAACGCAATTGACCCATCGTTAAGACTAACCTTTTAGAATGAGTAGACAAAAATAGCAAACATCACAGTTGACTGTCATAGATAATGACAGGCTACGTTTTGTAATACAAAGCATACGAGGCAGTAGTTGTTAATCTATTATAGACTAGCGATAATAAGTTAATAGATAAAGTATATTCTATTAAATAAATAGTTCGATGCAGATAATATTTATAAATATAAAAACTTATAAAAAATATTTTATTAAGCATAATTTTGAATACTGAACCAAATATTTTAAACCATTAAAGGAGAGCGTAATGACTACTGGCAAACATGATGATTTAACTCATGAACTCGACGGCCTTGAAAAAGCCATGCATGATGCTGATCAGTTTCGCACACTAGAAGAGCAAGTGGCAGACATGAAGCGTCGTGGTATCGACCCTACAAAAGCTTATAAAGATTTGGATAGAAAAGCTGAAGATGAAGATTGGGGCGATGCAACTTGGAAAGAAAACGGTAAGTGGGAGCCTAAGACACCAGCTGATTTAGATGACAAAGCTCGTGAAGAGTGGGGCGGTGACAATGGCAAACCAAACCCTCCCCCTATTGTTTAAATCCTCCTAAGTATCTACTTAATTGACGAAGGTTTTAAAATAGCCTAATAAATTATCAAAGAAAAAGCCACGTTAGGTATAGCGTGGCTTTTTTTTGACTTGCTATTGCAACCTTTACAGCTACGACCCTTCATCAACTCTGATTAAACGCGTTACACCATCATTACCAACCACGCGGCGATAACGAATGTTGCTTGAAGGTTGATTCGGTGACGCATACGAAGGTGTGCTTGGGGTAATCGTCGTTTGCTGTTGGATCAGTTGGCCCATGCGATCAGCAGGCGCTGGTGTTAGTGGCTGACTATTCGCTGGCTGACCATACTGGTTGCCGCTTTGAGCGTTACTAGAAGCAGAGTTGCCCATAATCAAACGGTGAAACTTTTGTCCCGCACGTCCATCAGCTGGAAAAATACCACGGCTAGATTGATACTGCTGAATAGCGGTACGCGTGTTATCACCGATGATGCCATCGACGCCGCCAATATCATAACCTGCATCTAAAAGTGCTTGCTGGATGTCTTTGGCTTGCTGGCGGCTAATACCTGGATCATCAGTCGGCCAAGCGGTGATAAAGTCAGTTTTGTGACTGTCCCCGCGAGTGATTAAATCAGATAAATGAGCAATCGCAAGCGCGTAGTTTTCTGAAGCATTGTACGAGTAAAACGTATCGAAGTTTTTACCGACTAAAAACGCAGGACCTTCAATACCAGCAGGTAATAGCAAGCCTGCGCTACTTAAGTCGTAAGGCAGTGGACTGCCATTAGCTAAAGTTAAGCCTTGATTGCGCCAGTGGCTCATCGATTTTTTATCTTTACGATTGGATGCTGCCCAATAGCCATCGGGAAGTTTGACTTCATAACCCCAAGGTTCGCCTGTGCGGTAGCCACGATTGTCCAAAAAGTTGGCAGTAGAGGCCAGCGCATCGGGTACGTTATTGACCAAGTCGCGGCGACCATCACCGTCGAAATCGACGGCCAACTCTAAAAAGGTACTTGGCATAAACTGTGTCTGCCCAAAAGCACCAGCCCACGAGCCAGTCATATCGCTTGGTGCAATGTCACCGTTTTGCACGATTTTGAGGGCATTGGCAAATTCACCTTGAAAGTAACTTTGGCGACGATCAAAACAAGACAAGGTAGCCAACGATTCGAACAATGGCTTTTTGCCCAATGTCTGTCCGAAGTTTGACTCTACGCCCCAGACGCCGAGTACATGCTCAGCTTTTACGCCATAACGTGATTCGATTTGGCGGAGCGTATCCGCCCACTGACGCTTGGCACGAATACCATCTTCGACACGCTCTTTGTCCACTAACGCTGACAAATAATCCCAAACATCTTTTTGAAACTCTGGCTGATAGTTAAGCGACTGAATGACACTAGGGTCAGGCTGAGTGGGACGATAATTGTTAAAAGTATAGCTATCAACGCCGCGAAATTTACTCGAATTTTTTAAATTATCCAAACACTGTTGAAACTCGCTATTGGATAAATCTGGCGCAGGCGGACGAGCAGCTTGAGCCGTGCTGGCAAGACTAAAGCCGATAGCAGCCGTTAATAAAGAGAGCGTGGATAAGGGAGTCATGCGCATGAAAATATCCTATAAATGGTAAGAATGACCGGGTGGACAAAACAATCAAGAGTTCAATACGGTAGTCATGTTTTAGAGTAACCAATATTAAAGATAAAGAAAAGGTTTTAAAGGTATCGAAATGCTTGGTTGTTATAAATGGACGCTGGCGTGAGATTAGGAAAGAGTTTGAGGTAGAAAGTCTAGCTAGAGTGTCAAACTTCTTTAATAGAAATAAGTATAAGATATCAACTTTGAATTTCTATAAATTTAACTACTTCCCCAAAACATCATCCAACTCTTCAATAAAGCTGCGAATGCGCTCAGCATTTGTGCCCAAATCGCTACCACCAACCCGAGATTTACTACGAATATCGACCAGACGTTCACCACCACCGTCAGTCACACGTATGACAACATCGTCTTTAAAGCCAAACCACATTGTCGTATCTGTGGCCTCAATGATACCTGCGCTCGCATCAGTATTGATAAGCTCCCAGCCTAAATCGTTGACGACTTGTTCGGTAGCTTCCATCAGCTCAGACTTTGATTGCGTATAAATTAATGTTTGCAGTTCAGGATAGGCATCACGTTGTTGCTCTGCAGTCTCTTCACCAGCGTATTCGACTGGGTTTGGTGCGTCAGCGCGTAGTAGGGCAATAGCCACAAATTCAGGTGGGTTAATTAAATCTGTCGAAATATCATGGATAGGCGGTACACTTTGAGCAGTATTCATCATGCTAAGCGGAATAATGATAGCAATCGCAGAGAGTAACACTGCTGTCAATGCGCTACTAAGTCTGACCGTGTCACGTTTAAAGAATACTTGTATACCTAGCAGGATAAGGGCAGCGATACCAGCGAACATGCCAAATTTGAACCCTGTAAATGCAGTACCTAAGTCGAGAATACCGAATTTATAAAGCGGACCTGGTAATGCGACCAGCAAAAAGGCGATTAAGCTTACGAGACTAACTAGAAGTTTCATTAGATTTCTCCGTTATAAATGAATCACTGCTTAACCATTATTTGATTATTGCTTAGTCACGGCGTTAATTAATCTTGTTTATTATGCAACAGCCAAATATGCTCTATCACTGCCAATTCTGGCGCTGAATGTATACTTGTAACGACGTTTTCAAGCTCAGTAATCTGATAGTGGTTAGCGTAATACTGCTGCAATTGTGCGCTACTAATTGAAAATGGCGGTCCATCCTTTTTACTTTGATCATAATTTAACGTTAGCAAAATCTGTGAAGTATTACTACTTAGCTCTCGTATCTGCTTACTATATAGCGGACGCATATCGGCCGGCAGAGCAATCAATGCCGCTTTGTCATATACGGCATCAACGTCACCGATATCCGCAGCTGTCAGCGCAAAAATATCAGCAACCCATAACGTGATGGTTTGTTCTGCAAGTTGACCCTGATAATATTCAACAGCTGGATTATCTGCATGCTGATGGACGCTAGGGGAGATATTTTGCTCAGCAAAAAATTCTTGGACGGCGGTCTCAACCAATTCGACGCCAACCACATCGTAGCCCTGTGCTGCTAGCCAAACCATATCAATTGACTTACCACATAAAGGCACAAAGATTCTGCTACCAGCAGGTAAGTCTAAGTAGTTAAAGTACTTTATTAATAACGGATTAACCTCAGATTGATTAAAACCAATACGCTTCTCTTGCCAGCGCGTTTGCCAAAATTCAGGGTTCATACGTTCGCCTTTTTACATTTAGGTTGATACTATCAATTATTTTTACAATCACCTTGTAAGTGATAATTAAGTGACAATATTTGAGTGATAATGCTAGAGGTATTAAAAAGCCAAACACTTATATAATAAGTATTTGGCCTTAATTAAATATTGCGTTAAAAATCTCTTATGAATGAATAATTTTTTATTCAATCCATTGTTTAGCTCACCATATATTTACTAAATTCTTTACGTAATTTGGCAAGCTTTGGTGGTATTGCAAAGTTGCAATAGGCTTGTCCCGGATTTCTGTTAAAGAAGTCTTGATGGGACTCTTCTGCCTTATAAAACTCCATAGCTGGATGTACTTCTGTGACGACATTGACGCCCATGTCACGTAGCTTATTGATAGTACGGTCAACAGTTGGTTTTTGCTCTTCGTCAGTGTAGAACACCACGCTACGATACTGGCTACCGACGTCGTTGCCTTGACGATCCATCGTAGTGGGATCATGAGTGGCAAAGAAGACATCAAGTACCACTTCTAACGGTAGGATAGACTCATCAAACTCAACCTTGATAACTTCAACGTGTCCCGTGGTACCGCTACACACATCTTCATAATTAGCAGAGACAGCGTCGCCACCCATATAACCTGATACAACAGATTGCACGCCTTTTACTGATAAAAATACGGATTCGGTGCACCAAAAGCAGCCACCGCCTAAGATAATGGTTTGCATAGTTTTTCCTATTATTATACCTGTTGTTATAAAGATGAGCTAAGATCTGTATTTGGTTGTAATACTTTCATTTTTCAATGACAGATTACTTTTAATAACTTGTTACTTTCGATAACTTATTATCCTCAGCATTCCTTAATCAGCTTAGCAGCCAAGCCTAACGCAATAAGTAACAAACAGTAATGTTATAATGGGCTTTTGCTACGATAATTCTTTCAAAACTAGAAATCAGTGATAAGCAAACAAGCGCCGCTAAAAGCCTTTCAACATAAGTCCTATTATTAACAAACGAGTCGCACCATGAGCCAATCTAAGCCTGCTATCAAGCATGATACTTTATTTGATAAACCATTTACCACGCCACTCGATAAGGCAGCGCGCTTTTCTTTCGATGAGCAAGTGGTGGCTTGTTTTCCCGATATGATTCGCCGCAGTGTGCCGGGTTATGGTCAAGTGCTGGCGATGCTGCCCATATTTGCCCGTCGTCATTGTAAGTATCGTCAGCAGAGCGATAGTGGTCAGCGTGTCAGCCGAATTTATGATTTGGGCTGCTCACTTGGCGCGGCAAGCATGACGCTGGCAGGCGAGTTTGAGCCGCAAGATTTGCAGATTAAGGCCATTGATATCTCGCCAGCGATGACGACTGAAGCGACTACATTACTGAGTGATAATTATCCTGAGCATGACATTGAAGTGATCACTGCCGATATTCGTGATGTCCAGCTTGAGCCATGTGACATGGTGATTTTAAACTTAACCTTACAGTTTTTACCCGCTGCTGATAGGGTAGCGGTATTAGAGAATATCTATAATGCGCTGGGCGAGGGCGGCATACTGGTACTGACTGAAAAAACCCATGCTTTTGATGAGCAGTACGATGCGTGGCTGGTCGAGCGTTATTATGACTTTAAACGCGCCAACGGTTATACCGAGATGGAAATTAGTGGCAAACGTAATGCGCTAGAAAACGTCCTTATTACCGATACCTTGGACGAACATCATCAGCGCCTAGACCACGTTGGTTTTAAACGACATTTGACGTGGTTTCAGTTTTTGAATTTTGTGTCGATTGTGGCGTTTAAATAGTGGGGTTTGATTAATTTGTGGGAGCTGATCTCGCTTTTCGCTATTATCTGCTAGTTTGTATGAGGCGGGAGACTAAGGTTTGGCGCGTCTCCTGCTACGCGAGCCACGCCAAAACCAAGCCCTCGCAACTCATCCAACCCAGCAGGATATCCGCTACAATCGAGGCTATTGTCGAGATCGGTTTCTTGTGACTATTTAGCGTAGTTTGGGTTAATTTCTTTACAGGGTTGGTTAGACTTGTCAAATTCTCGTAGAGAATGAAGTCAAGACGTAACTCACCATATTATAATTTTCTAATCTGGTGCGCAGGGTGCATCCTACAAAAACTGCGACATGTTGTTATAGTCAGCTATATTGACATCAGTAAGTAGACAATAAAACCTATAAACGGGTTCATATTTTATTAGTTTTAAAGTAGATAGATTCTAGTTATCGTCAGTATCAACATAAATAATCTCACTGTATAGCGGCGGCAAGGGTTCAGATATCTCCCAGACCATATAGCTCTCAAAATCTTTTGCCATCTTGTGAATGACAGCCCACTCTGGACTGTAGATAAAGTCGTTATCATACCAACTGTCTATTAAATCCTCTCTTACGAAGAGTGAGTTTATGTATTTATGTAAAGGTTTAAACTGTTCAAGTTGTTCAGCAGTTAGCACAGGTATGATGTTAGATAAATCCTCATCTACTATCATCTCATACTGATCCGTCATCTCATTAGGAATATAACTATGCGGTGGTAACAGTGTATGTAATAATTCAGGTTTTAAAGCAAATGCATTGATAAGCCATTTCAAGTTTTTTAGAAAATAGTTCATATTTTTTCAGCTAAACATATTTAAAAAAAGAAAAACACACTTGTTCGCTTGTCATAAGCAACTTGAAAAAGTTCATGAAGATCATTAAGAATCGGATTGTCTGGATGCTGCTGCATGAAGCTGTTCATAAAAACTTTTAATTGATCTAACTTATTTTCTAATATCTCCTCCTGCTCGTAATCATCAATCATTAAATCTAATTCTGCATTCAGTTGATGAAAAAAGCCAAGATTGAAAAGCTTGTAAAACTTTTCTTCACTTAAGGGATATTCTACTAAGTCATTATCTTCGCATTCATCATAATCCAACCTAAACTCAGCTTGTTTTGATATCGGTACGACTACTCTTCTACGTTCCAAAATTCACTCCTTTATCTATCATTACGTAAGGCATAGATAGGTTATTTTAGCCCAAACCTCTTATCAGGAGTCTAAATTTAATTGACCACTACAAGTTGATCACTACACTTTAATAGCTTCTATCAATGGCTTCGATAAAACTATTCTTTTCTTCGATAAAACTCTTCAAAATACTCTAGTTTTTCGTCTTTCTTAAGAAAAAAATCATTTTCGTCATTAAGGATTACTTTGCTATTAATTATATAGTTATCTTCTAATCCACTTGCTCCTAAGAAATTCTCAATCAATATTGAAAATTCAGATATGATCTCTTCTTGAATAGCCTCTTGATCTTCCTCATTGAACTTTTCTAAAATAAAGTATAATGTTATTTCATTACTATTAAGAGAGAAATAAATTCTTCTAAAGTTCTGATTCAACTCACCTAAGCAGGCTTGTGATAATAGATAACAGATATGAAAAAAATCCATTTATAACTCCTAGTTTTTCGGTCCTTTCGGGGAAGTAGGTACTACACTTACTTTCTTCGTGCCTTTGATAATGAAATAGTTAGT
The DNA here is from genome assembly GCF_001462175.1 of Psychrobacter sp. ENNN9_III. NCBI lineage: Bacteria > Pseudomonadati > Pseudomonadota > Gammaproteobacteria > Moraxellales > Moraxellaceae > Psychrobacter > Psychrobacter sp. ENNN9_III. The sequence goes on along the minus strand of NZ_LNUO01000164.1, from coordinate 6,137 downwards.
CGGAGCAGTATATGTCACTCTATTTTTATTCGTAGTAGAGTATACGCCTGAAATTCCGTCATATCTAACAATCGGTTGGTTTTGTCTATTATAACCAACAATCGTAGCTTTGTTACTATGAAAAGCATCTAATACTTCTTGAGCTTCTTGCGTGCTGTTGAAGTAGCTTCCATGTTTATGTTGTGAATCACCTTTGATATGTTTTCTTTGAGATTGTGCAATTTTAGTACTTGTCTCTTTCTGTATCTTTATTAAGTTAGGATCATACTCTTGTCTTCCTAAAGGCTTATTCCCCAAATCATCGTCAATTTGATTATTGTTCTTGATTTTCGCTTTATTGATCGATTTCGCCTTACTCTTGATTACATACTGTCCAGCTTTAACACCTATTTGAGCAGATTTAACCCCTAATCCTGCTGGTATTGTCAGTATATCAAAAGCAAGCATATCTCTTGCCGCAATGTCTTTAACGCCTTGACGAAATTTTGTTTCATCACCATCGATGTCTATATATAGCGCTTCTAGCTCTGCCTGATAACGAAGCTCTTCGGGAGTCCCAGCAGTGCCAGGTATATATACAGGTGCATCACCACCACCTCCTTCGTTGGGCTCACCAAAAAAAGTATTACCTGCTATTAGACTACCCTCAGCGGTATCACTATCGTCATATAAAGGTGTAAAGCTTACAAATAGAATGCCTAGCTCGGCGGGCGGTTGCTCATCTTTAGAAGCGGCAAAGCTTGCAAGCACAGCCTCTGGATCAGATTTAGGAAATTTTAAAGGGGCAGGTTGTTCAAACTTTGGCTCTGGCTGCTCAACGCCAAACACTTCAAAATCTGACTCAGCGAAGGAGTGCTGAATCGCAATCAGCTTAGCACCGCAGCTGGTGATATCACCGCCGCGTGCAATCGGGGCGCCGTCCACGATAAATGAAGGGTCGCCAGTGAGAATAGTAGTGACTTTTTTACACTTTTTGCAAATGACTTTATCACCTTTACGCGAGACTTGTACACCGTTATGGGTGGTATAAGGTGACCCTGTAATAACTTCACCGCCGTGCGTTGTTTTTGCACCGACAGTAATATAGGCTGCCATAGTGTTATCCTAAGGTGTTATTTTAGTACTGGGTCTACAAAGGAATAAAATAGTTTTAGACTAAACTAAAGCCTAGTTGTGCATAAAAGCAGACAAATATCAATTAATTTTTAATCTCTTACCTTAAGGCCAATCTTTTTGCTTTTATGGTCTTCACTCCTTAAAATATCGTCCAACATCATCATGAATTAATAAAAACTGAACTTTTATGATCAATCAAACCATTGCTAACGCCGAACGCGAACTATATCTAACACTACTGGAGCTGGCGCAGCAGCAGCCAAGCGCTTATGAGTGGCTCAAGCAATTACCAACCTGGCTGGGTGATATAAAAGACAAAGCCAACTATGCGCACGCGCCTGCTTACCAAGCGGCGGTGGCGCGTTTGCCAGAACTGACCGTCAATACTGTCGATTTGGACAATGATGTGTTGACGATTGAGGCGAATCTTAGTGAGTCTCAGCGCAAACAAACAACGGCATTGCTCAAGCAGCTGATGCCGTGGCGTAAAGGGCCGTTTCAGATTGGTGGTCAGATTGGCGATGATGAGTCAGGTATTAAGATTGATACCGAATGGCACAGTGATTGGAAATGGCAGCGGGTCGCACCGCATTTGGGTACGTTAAAAGGTCGGCGGGTACTCGATGTCGGCGGCGGCTCTGGCTATCACGGTTGGCGTATGGCAGGGGCAGGGGCAGAGACAGTCATTATCGTAGATCCGTCATGTCTGTTTTACCATCAGTTTATGGCGATTCGTCATTTCGTTGGTACGGCAGACGCTCATGAGACAGGCCGCTACCGTACCCATTATATTCCTGTACCGCTTGAAGCTTTACCTGCCAGTAGCGACCAAGGCAGTCAGCTATTTGATACGGTATTTAGCATGGGTGTGCTTTATCATCGTCAATCACCATTTGAGCATTTACAGCAGCTCAAAGGCCAACTGGTAAAAGGTGGCGAGCTAGTGCTTGAGACCTTGGTTATTGAGGGCGATGCCAATACAGTGCTGGTGCCGCATGACCGTTATGCGCAGATGAATAACGTGTATTTTTTGCCATCGGTGGCAGCGTTAATCGGCTGGCTAGAAAAAGCAGGATTCTCAGACGTGCGTTGCGTCGATGTGGCAGTGACTTCGACTGAAGAGCAGCGCCAAACCGAATGGATGACTTATCATTCGTTAGCAGATTTCTTAGATCCCAATGATGCTACAAAGACCGTTGAAGGTTATCCTGCACCGATGCGCGCGACTGTAATTGCCAAGAAGTAGCGTGATAAATGGTGTTGCTTTTGGCATATCGCTTCTGAGGCTTAGTTCGATGTTTTAAATTGTGCTTATCGGTATGATTGCCCATTAACTATTGAGTCGTGTTTTACACTAATCTTTAGTTAAAGATTAGAGTAGCCATTTATCAAAGGCAACTTCCAACAAGATTTTAAGCACAAAGCCCATAAAACCGGCTCCTAATGCCAAAAATATCCAAAACGTACCCGCACGACCCGCTTCGGACTTTTTAGTGATGTCCCAAACAATAAAGAATAAGAATGCGATAAATATAGGTAATAATACGTACAGTCCCCAGCTGGTAACGGTACTAGCGGCAATAGCAAACATGGCATAATCCTATAAATTGGTAACGTGCCCTTTATTTATATCTAAATTTTATAGCTTTTTTTATAATAATCGAGCTAATGAGCGCGTCTTACCACTTATAATATGAGCGGTGACAAATAGAAGGCACGATACATAAATAGAAGGGTACAATACAAACAGTCATTATAACGCGGAAATAGACGTGTATAAACTACTGCTACTGGTGAGACAACAGGAACGCTACAATTAACATGACTGCTCCGTCATTACTAGTAGTCAACGTTACTCAAAATGTCTTACTTGCCTCTTACCTAGACAGAGCGAAAAAGACAAATAGGACTTTTGTAGATACTCGCTGTTTTAGTGATAAGATTTTGGCGCTAATTTCGGTGCAAATGGTGCAATAAAGTGTAAAGATTGTTAATGGTGCAAAGATTGTTATATTTACAGGTTATTTGTCTTTTTATATTATTCTATTTCTTCAAATGTCGGGCGCTATTATAATTAGCAGTTATCCACTGCGCGCATCCACTCATTTTATACTGTTTTTTGTTGTTTATTTAACTGAGTTCACATCCTTATGTCACAAGCCCAAATCGATACGCTAGCATCACTATTTAATGATGCGATTCAAATCCTACAAGCAGATGGCACACTGCCAAATGACTGGCAAAATAATAGTCAAATTACTCGTACCAAAGATCTTAGTCATGGTGATTTTGCTAGTAACATCGCACTTACAGCTGCCAAAGCTGCTAAAGCCAATCCACGACAATTGGCCGAAAAGATCGTCAACGCGCTACCTGACAATCAAAATATTCGCCAAATAGAAATCGCGGGCCCAGGATTTATTAATGTTTTTTTAAACGCTGAAGCTAAGTTTGCCGTGTTGGACGATATTTTCAAACGACAAGATCGCTTTGGTTTAAGCGATCAGTTTGAAGGACAAAAAGTACAAGTTGAGTTTGTGTCGGCCAACCCAACGTCAAGCCTGCATGTCGGACATGGGCGTGGTGCAGCCTTTGGTATGAGTGTTGCAAATTTGCTCGAAGCAGTTGGTTATGATGTCACGCGTGAGTATTATGTCAACGATGCCGGCCGTCAAATGGATATTTTGGCGACCAGTACTTACCTGCGTTATTTAGAAGTTAATGACGAGCAAGTAACGTTCCCAGTTAACGGCTATCAGGGCGAGTATGTCCGTGATATTGCCCAAACACTAAAGACACAACATGGTGATAGCTATGTACATAGCTTTGCACAAGTGGCTAAAGACGTCGCAGAAGATGCGCAGTTTGAGATAAATGCTGATGGCGAAAAGACACTACTATCAGGCGATAAAGAAGCGCATATCGATGGCCTGATTCATAATAGCAAAACCTTGCTTGGCGACAGCTATGAGCTGTTTTTGAATGCAGCATTGAGCAGCATTTTGGCTGATATCAAAGATGATTTAAACGACTTTGGCGTACGCTATGAGTGCTGGTTTAGTGAGAGATCGATTGATAGCGAGATTGAGCCTGCTCTACAAGTATTGGATGAAAAAGGCTATTTGTACGAAAAAGACGGTAATATTTGGTTTAAATCGACGGACTTTGGTGATGAAAAAGACCGTGTGGTACGCCGTGCCAATGGTCAGACGACTTATTTTGCCTCTGATATCGCTTATCATAAGAATAAATTTGATCGTGGTTTTGATAAGGTTATCAATGTTTGGGGCGCAGATCACCATGGATATGTACCGCGAGTAAAAGCAGCATTATTGGCGCTTGGTATCGATGCTGAACGTCTTGATGTTGTATTGGTACAGTTTGTGGCCTTATGGCGTGGTAGTGAAAAAGTGCAAATGTCGTCACGCTCTGGTAAGTTTGTCACCTTACGTGAGCTACGTCATGAAGTAGGTAATGATGCGGCGCGTTTTTATTACGTAGCTCGTAAGCCTGAAGTACACGTTGATTTTGATTTGGAGCTTGCCAAATCACAAAGCAAGGACAATCAAGTTTATTATATCCAGTATGCACATGCGCGTGTTTGCCGAGTATTGGAGAAGCTACAAACCAACGGCTTGGCGGTAAACGATACAATTGGTTTGGAAAATCAAAACCTGCTCACGGCTCCCAGCGAAGATGAGCTTATTAAATTGCTGGCAGGATATCCTGCGACATTGTTGAGATCTGCAACGGGTTACGAGCCTCATGTGTTAACCAATTATCTAAAAGAGTTGGCAGCGCTGTTTCATGGCTGGTACGACAGCAATCGTATCTTGCCTGTGAGCTTAACGTCAGGTGAAACACCAAGCCAAAGCGAGATTGATATGATGCAAGCACGTTTGCGCTTATCTAAAGCGGTGCGTCAAGTATTGGCCAATGGGCTTAGTTTATTAGGATTGTCTGCACCGTCTAGTATGTAATATAAGCATAGACGTCAAAGCGCAATAATTTGATTACGTTAGATTCAGTAGGGAGATAAAGATCCATGCTAGCCAAAAAACCTAAAGGTGCGACAGAAAAGCGCAAATCGAGTAGCGTATCAGGCTTATTATGGATGTTAGTCGGGGCCATATTAACGCTTATGATAGGGGTGTTTTTATACCTGTCACCATTATTTGATTTCAGTCCTGCTGATAACACTGCTGGTACAGATACTGATCGGCAAGTGCAGCCGCGTGTTGATACTGACACCGATAATAGCGATTATGAATTCTATGATATCTTGCCAAATCAAGAAATGGCTACTATCCCTGATGAAGACCTTAATGAGACAGGTCAACTAGGGGATTCAGGAGCTTTTGAACCTGATGTCGTGGTCACTCAACCTGAAGATAGCTCTGGTAGCAGTAATGATGACCTGGGTAACTTTGGTATCTCTGAAAACACCACCATTGAGCCCAGTCGCGGCAACAATGCAGCAAATAGTGATAGTGACAATGATATTGTTATTGTTGAAGAAAATGCGACCTATGATGGGTCAACGCCTGCTAGTAACAACGGCAACAGTAACTCTGCTAACCGTGCCAATAACACAGGTACAGGCACTGCCAGTATACAACCAGCTAAACCTGCAACCACTTACATTTTGCAAATCAATAGCTTCGGTGATGCTGATGAAGCTGATCGCCGACGCGCTCAAGTATTGATGGCTGGCGTTGACGCTAGAGTGGTAAAAAATACTACTGGTAACGGCTTGCCCATCTATCAAGTTATTTCGCGGCCGATGAACACTCGTCAAGCAGTGACGACGGCACAGCAGCGCTTACAGAATAATGGTATCGATTCTATTATCGTTGAGCAGCGTCGTTAGTTTGGACTGCTTATAAGTTTCCTATAGTTTGTTAATGATTAAAAAGCGTCGCAATGGCGCTTTTTTTATCTCTCGTGTTTAGTAAAACTTTACTTGGTTGCTTTATTATATTTTGATAATCGAAAAATCCACAAAGAGTATGGCTATGACT
>NZ_LNUO01000163.1:0-2208 GCF_001462175.1 Psychrobacter sp. ENNN9_III | reverse complement strand
TAATAATAAGGGCGGTTTTTTGTACTTAACTATTCAACCACTCAATTGAATGACTGCATAGTAAAGCCTAATCGGTCCAAGCATCGCGGTTTGCTTCATCTTTTAACTTAACAAAGTCATCAGGGTCAAACTTGATTTGGTCTCCGGTTTTGCCTTCTTTGACTTGACGCTCATAGTCACGCAATATTCTGAGTGCCACAGGTGACAAGATTAAGATAGCTATTAAGTTGGTCAAAGCCATAAGCCCCATAGACAAATCAGCAAAGTTCCATATCGCAGGTAAGCTTGCAATAGCACCGACGAACACCATTCCTAATACCATAAAGCGGAAGATCATAATCATGACCTTGGCATTTTTGGCACCAGAGATAAACTCAAGATTAGATTCGCCATAACTATAATTGGCAATAATAGAGGTAAATGAGAAAAAGAAAATAGCTATGGCAACGAAGACCACACCCAGATCACCAACATACTGTGATAAAGCCAACTGCGTCAGTTGAATACCTTCTTGTTCAACGTTTGGATCAACCACACCTGATAGAATAATGATGGACGCTGTTGCAGTACAAATAATCAATGTATCCATAAAGACACCCAGCATTTGCATAAAGCCTTGTACCGCTGGATGATCTGGATGGCTTTTAGCGGTTGCCGCAGCATTAGGCGCTGAACCCATACCTGCTTCGTTGGAAAAAAGACCACGCTTAATACCGTTAATCATTGCCTGAGCAATACCATAACCAATGACACCGCCTGCTGCTTGCTCAAAACCAAATGCAGACTTGACAATAAATGCGATAGCGGCTGGAAATTGACTAAAGTTAGTGACGATAATAAATAGCGCTAGTAATATATATAAGATGGCCATTACTGGGACGATTTTACCCGCGATACGTGCAACCGAACGTAAGCCACCAAACACCACTGGTGCAACCAATATTACCAACACAACGCCTGTCATCCACGTAGGGATACCAAATGCTTCATTGGTCGCCTGTGCAATAGTATTTGATTGCACACCATTAAAAGCCAAACCAAACGCAACGAGCAAACATATTGAGAAAAATATCGCAAGCCAGCGTTTACCTAGACCTTTTTCAATGTAGTAAGCAGGTCCGCCGCGGTACACATTATCGTTGTGCGGTACTTTATATGCTTGTGCTAAGGTCGACTCGATAAAGCTGGTTGACATACCAACGATTGCAGTCATCCACATCCAAAACACAGCTCCAGGTCCGCCAAGATAAATAGCAATCGCCACCCCTGCCAAATTACCCGTACCAACTCGCGCAGCAAGAGAGGTCATCAAAGCTTCAAACGAGCTGATTCCTCCATCCTTACGGCCCTGATTAGACACACGTAATAATTTCCACATATGTCCAAAATGACGAAACTGAATAAAGCGTGTGACTACTGTAAAATAAAGACCAGCACCAATTAGTACAAACATTAACAGCCCGTACCAAGGTTGTTAACAATTAACCACTCATTGTTACCCCAAATGATACTAACACCATAATTTACGATGTTATTGAACCAACCTACTATCCCTTCACCCATACCTTCACCTTCATTTTATATATTAGTGATGCTGTCACTTGCATCATAAGCTTATATTTTTGCCCGATGGCCTCATAGTTGACGCTATCTTCAAATCTATAGCAGAACACTATTAGTAACCGTTACTACGAAGGTTATCTTCGATCATTCTTCAAAACGCCTTAATTCGTCACCTAAACTGTAACTGAACCCAGCTCTTCTGTATCTACATTTTAACTTACTATAAGTATTTTGGCTCTTTTATGCTGATAAGTTAGGAGACAATAAGCTCAAATTGTAAATACATCTTTTAGCTGGACGACGAGTTTGATTAAATTATCACTATTTGAATGCCTACTATCAACCTACATTACTATGCATGGTAATTTATTTCTAAAATAAATGGCGTAAAGCGAATATAAATATTAAGATGTCAATGAAATTTGTCCTTTTTTAGCATATAACGATAGGTAAACAATCGTTTTCGCGCCAATAAGCATGAAGAGTTCTGTTAGGTTTCTGTTAAATAAACATTTAGTTACAATAAGTAATTTACATTTATTTATTGTTAATTGGATAAATAAGCATGAAGAGTTCTGTTAGTTTCTGTTAATAAACATTTAGTTACAATAAGTAATTTACATTTATTTATTGTTAATTGGATAA
>NZ_LNUO01000162.1:0-22421 GCF_001462175.1 Psychrobacter sp. ENNN9_III | reverse complement strand
TTTTTGATAGCTGGCGTTTGTACAAAATTAGTCTGTCTGTTCTTATTTTGAAAAGAGTTCGGTGCAAGCATGTTTTAAGCGTCAAACCTTTTAATAATCAAGGTCGCGTTAGTACCGCCAAACCCAAAGCTATTACTCATTAGGGTGTCTAGCTGGGTTTCACGTAGCTCAGTGACGATATCAAACGGTGCTGCTGCCTCATCAATATTTTCAATGTTGATACTTGGCGCGATGAAGCCTTCTTGTAGCATAAGCAGGCAATAGATTAGCTCTTGCGCTCCAACTGCCCCTAGGCTATGACCTGTCATTGATTTGGTTGAGCTGATAGGGGGGACAGAGTTTTGAGTGGTAGAGTCAGCATCAGAGCCAAATACTTTAGCGATGGCTTTTAGCTCAGTAATATCACCTAGCGGTGTACTGGTTCCGTGGGTATTGATATAGTCAACGCGCTCTAATCCTGCTTGATCTAACGCTTGCTGCATACAACGTACCGCACCTTCACCACTTGGAGCAACCATTTCTGCCCCATCAGAGCTAGCACCGTAGCCGACGATCTCAGCCAAGATATTTGCGCCACGCGCTTTGGCATGCTCAAGACTCTCAACCACTACCATTGCACCGCCGCCAGCAATCACAAAGCCATCACGATCTTTATCATAAGCACGTGAAGATTGTTTGGGTGTGTCATTATACTGAGTGCTCATTGCACCCATTGCATCAAACATACAGGACTGGGTCCAATCTTCAGCTTCACTACCACCAGCGAGTATCACATCAGCCTTACCCAATTGAATAAGCTCAGCTGCATGTCCGATACAGTGAGTCGACGTTGCACAAGCAGAAGAGATAGAGTAAGAGATACCCTGGATTTTTAGTCCAGTCGCAAGCGCAGCTGATACCGAACTACTCATAGTCTTTGGTACCGCCATTGCACCGACCCCGCGTAGACCTTTTTCACGCATAGAGTCTACAGCACTAACGACATCTCCTGTCGATGCTCCGCCCGAGCCTGCAACCACACCGACACGCGGATTATGGTTAATAGTCTCAAGGGATAAGCCAGACTGTTTGATTGCCGCTAATGCGCTTACATATGCATACAGGCTTGCATCGCTAAAAAAGCGTTTTAACTTACGATCAATGCCAGAAGTGTCTAACGCAGTCTTATCGATGCTACCACTAACTTGTGACTTAAACCCATGTTCAGCGTAAGTTTCATCAATTGTAATGCCAGATTGTCCTTGTCTAAGAGCAGATGTGACGGCGTCTAAATCATGTCCGATACAAGAGACAATCCCTGCTCCAGTAATCACAACTCGGCGCATATTCCATTCCTTATAATAATGAATTATTATCGATATATATCTAAAAATTAATGATGAATATCTATAACTATGATTGAACCATATCTATATTTGCAGGTTAATACGTTAATATTATAATAACGTATCAGAGACGCAAAAACTTTACTTAGGTGTGAAATAGCAGTAAACACTGATTATTTTTACAGTCAATGCTAGAAAACCTTTGAGATAATGTTATAGGGACAATATGCTTTATTATAGCATTCTCAGAAGCAGCAGATGAGTTAAAAAACCTATTTATATGTATTCTAGATAACGAATGTGTATATAAATAAACCCCGCTCCTAGATACAAACTTTGCGATATTAATAACATTGTTCACACTGACATAGAATCTGATATATAGCTAAAATAACGGCCTAAGCACTGATACAAATACGTATCGTTGTTATTTTCACCATTAATTATTAGTATGTTAATATATTTAATATATAGCTACACACATAAAGATATAACGGATCAATTCTTAGGTTGTTTAATTACCATATTAAGGACATAACGATGGCAAAGCGTAGTACTCTCTCTCAAGGTATCAACACTATTGGGCATTTTACTCGTAACAATCTTGAACGTATGGGATCACTCATTGATAGTGCTAATGCTAAAACAAGTAAACCTCGTCAATACAAGGCTGTAAATCTAGGAGATGAAGACTTCCAACAGGATCTGTTTCGGGAGCAAACTTTAAAAACGACACAACAGTTACTAGGTGCACGTTTTGCCACATATGGTAAGTACGCTAAGAAAGTTGTTCCAAATAGTTTGTTTAAATCTGTGTTAGACAGCTCTTTTGTTCAGGTTGCGAAGCTAGCAGCTAGCTGGAGTCAGTTAGATTTGCCTAATGAGCATCGTTTTGCTGATATCACTGCGCTAGACAATGAAGAACGCTATGCACTAGCGACTGATATTGCCAATCAAAATAGAGCGCTGGCGACTTTAGGTGGTCTAACGGGTCTGGCAGGATTGCCAGGATTGCTGGCCGATACCCTATGGTTGTTATTAGTATCATTGCGCTCTGTCTATCAGTTAGCCGCTGTTTATGATCAACCGCTGACTGGCAAGCAGGGTATAAAGATGGCTTACGAGCTACTTGCTAGTGCGGATTTAAGTAAAATGCAAGAAAAACAAGCCCTTTTAGCAGGTATTGGAGTAGGAAAAGGGCTACTTGATAATGCTCAAAGTCGTGGTTTACACAGCGAGCTACAAAACCTTGGTCTTAAAAATCAAAACGTTAATTTTTATGCAGAGCAAATAGACAATATCGCTGGTCAAGTAGGGTTTGATTTAGATCAGGTTGATTTAACTTGGATACGTCGTTTGTTACCAGTGTCCGCAGTGGCTGTTGGTATGCATTATAATAGTCGTTTGATTGATGAAGTGCTTGGCGTTGCTCAAGCGACTTTTGCGCCAGAGCCAAAACTTGCCAATCGTTCTATCACTGATGATAGCAGCAGTGAAGAACAAGTCAAACAAATGGCAAGCGATAAAGACCCAGCTGAAGAAAATAAGTCAGACGAGTTTGACAGTACTTCTGTACAAGAAGAGTCAGATGAATCGACTAAAGATAATAAAAAAACAGAGGATAAAGCCGTTAACGCTGAGAACAAAGCAAATGCTAAGTAAATGAGCATAGAGTCGGCTGATATTATGTCAAGCAGAATGTCGTAAATATACCGAGAGCTGTCTTGAAAAGTGAGTTAGCAACACCATATATACGATAACAAGCCTAAAACTTCATACTCTTTTAAAAGTAAGTAGTAAGCTTTTTATATATGTATCTGATGCTTTGCAGTATCACTAACCAGTATCAGAGTATACTTAATACATATATTTTGGGTATTGTAAAGTAGATTTGTCTATAAGTAGTTGAAATAGCAGTAACATATCTTTATAATACACTGTCCTAAAAATGGGTGCTCCAGAATTTTCATATTTATGGAAAGGATGGCGAGTTTGCCCATTTTTTTGTTTTATACCAAACGGGAGAAGGATGCCTTATGGCAACAACTAACCAATTGATTCGTAAGGGTCGCAAAACCATCAAGGAAAAGTCAAAAGTTCCTGCGTTACAAGCGTGCCCACAACGCCGTGGTGTGTGTACTCGTGTATATACTACTACGCCAAAAAAACCTAACTCAGCAATGCGTAAAGTTTGCCGTGTACGTTTGACTTCAGGTTATGAAGTATCAAGCTATATCGGTGGTGAAGGTCACAACTTACAAGAGCATAGTGTTGTACTTATCCGTGGTGGTCGTGTAAAAGATCTACCAGGTGTACGTTATCACACTGTTCGCGGTGCATTAGACTGTGCAGGCGTTAAAGACCGTAAGCAAGGTCGTTCTAAATATGGTGCGAAGAAGCCTAAAGCTTAATATTAGCTGCGCTTAATCGTATCACCCATTAACTGTGCATGGGCTTGGTGTTAACCGCTTTATTAGTAAAACTAATAATAGAATGTCATAACATACCGCCATGCAGTAAGGCTGACTGACAACTTGATATAACACCTATAATATTGAATGGTGCAATGTTGTGAATGTCAGACACTCCTGAAGACAAGGAAATTTATTATGCCAAGACGTCGCGTCGTTGCTACCCGTGAGATCCTTCCAGATCCTAAGTTCGGTAGCCAAACCATCGCTAAATTTATCAACCATGTAATGAGTGATGGCAAAAAATCTACTGCTGAACGTATCGTTTATGGTGCGCTTGATACAGTAAGTCAAAAGCGTAACATCGAAGATCCAGTATCTTTTTTTGAAGAAGTTTTAGAAAATGTACGTCCTATGGTTGAAGTGAAAGCTCGCCGTGTTGGTGGTGCAACCTATCAAGTACCAATGGAAGTACGCCCCTCCCGTCGTACCGCATTGGCTATGCGTTGGTTGGCTGAAGCTGCTGCTAAACGTTCTGAAAAATCAATGTCTTTACGCCTTGCTGGCGAATTGTCTGATGCTTCAGAAGGTAAAGGCAATGCTATGAAAAAGCGTGATGAAGTTCACCGTATGGCAGATGCAAACAAAGCATTCTCTCATTATCGCTTCTAAAGTAGCTTAGCGTATCCAAACAATTTCTAATGAATTGTTTTGCGCGTTATATGATCAATCGATTAACTTGTAAACGATAAGTTTGCAAGTTAGTTGTTATACTATTTATCCCATTAATTTTTGTCATAATTGATAAGATGTTTGAATAATTTGTTACTTTTGTGTGGTTAAAATTATCATTAATCTTAGATGGCAGACATTTATCATGATGCTGTTTAAAAAGGCATCCCAAATTTTATGCTGTAATATTCTTAGTATTTGCTCTTTTGTTGTCCGTATTAGGCCCAATAATCAGTAAGTAGTATCACGAAGCTCACCGCTTTGTTATAGAGTATTAGGCAGAGACACAATACATTATTATATACACGAATTTCCCTAGGAAAACACTATGGCTCGTAAAACTCCCCTAAAGCGCTATCGCAATATCGGTATCTCAGCGCATATTGATGCTGGTAAGACGACTACTACTGAGCGTGTTTTATTCTATACCGGTGTTAGCCACAAGCTTGGCGAAGTTCATGATGGTGCAGCCACCATGGATTGGATGGAGCAAGAACAAGAACGCGGTATTACTATTACTTCAGCGGCCACCACTTGTTTTTGGTCAGGTATGGCAAAGCAATTTGATGAACATCGTATCAATATCATTGATACCCCAGGACACGTTGATTTCACGATTGAAGTTGAACGTTCTATGCGTGTACTTGATGGCGCATGCATGGTTTACTGTGCGGTAGGTGGCGTTCAGCCACAGTCTGAGACCGTATGGCGTCAGGCTAACAAGTATAAGGTTCCACGTCTTGCATTTGTAAACAAGATGGACCGCGTTGGCGCTGATTTTTATCGCGTCATCGATCAAATCAAAACTCGTTTAGGTGGCAAACCGGTGCCGGTCGTCATCCCAATTGGTAAAGAAGACGATTTTGAAGGCGTTGTTGATCTAGTAACAATGAAAGCTCTATATTGGGATGAAGCCTCTCAAGGTATGGAGTTTGACGAGCGCGAAATTCCAGCTGAATTACAAGACAAAGCGGAAGAATATCGCGAATATCTTGTAGAAAACGCTGCCGAAGCGTCAGAAGAGCTTATGAATGAGTATCTGGAAAATGGTGAATTGACTGAAGAGCAAATTCACGGCGCTCTTCGTCAATTGACTATTGATAACGAAATTATTCCATTACTTTGTGGTACTGCTTTCAAAAACAAAGGCGTACAAAAGATGCTAGATGCGGTTATTCAGTATCTACCAGCTCCAATGGATGTACCAGCTATTCGTGGTATTCTTGATGACAAAGATGAAACTGAAGGTACGCGTGAAGCTTCTGATGAAGCACCATTCTCAGCACTAGCGTTTAAGATCATGAATGATAAGTTCGTTGGTAACTTAACATTCGTACGTGTTTATTCTGGTGTTATTAAGCAGGGCAGCAGTGTTTATAACCCTGTTAAAATGAAGCGTGAGCGTGTAGGCCGTATTGTCCAAATGATGGCAGATTCACAGCAAGAGCTTGAAGAGATTCGTACTGGGGATATCGCAGCTCTAGTTGGTATGAAAGACGTAGGTACTGGTGATACGTTATGTGATGAGAGCAACGTTATTACTCTTGAGCGTATGGAATTCCCAGATCCAGTTATCAGTCTAGCTGTTGAGCCTAAGACTAAAGCTGACCAAGAAAAGATGTCTATTGCTTTAGGCCGTTTAGCAAAAGAAGATCCATCGTTCCGTGTACACACTGACGAAGAGTCTGGTCAGACGATCATTAGCGGTATGGGTGAGCTACATTTAGAAATTCTAGTTGACCGTATGAAGCGTGAGTTTAACGTTGATGCAAACATCGGTGCGCCACAGGTTGCTTATCGTGAAACGATCCGTGAGACTGTCGAGCAAGAAGGCAAGTTTGTACGTCAAACAGGTGGTCGTGGTAAGTTTGGTCACGTTTGGTTACGTCTTGAGCCGCTTGATCCAGCAGGTGAAGTTGAATACGAATTTGCTGAAGAAGTTGTCGGTGGTGTGGTACCTAAAGAGTATCATGGTGCGGTCGATAAAGGTATCCAAGAGCGTATGAAAAACGGCGTACTTGCTGGTTACCCAGTAGTTGGCGTAAAAGCAACCTTATATGACGGTTCTTACCATGACGTTGACTCGGATGAATTATCATTCAAAATGGCAGGTTCAATGGCCTTTAGAAAAGGTTTTATGGCAGCTAATCCAGCACTGCTTGAGCCAGTCATGAAAGTTGAAGTTGAGACACCGGAAGATTATATGGGTGATATCATGGGCGATCTTAACCGTCGTCGTGGTATGGTACAAGGTATGGAAGACTTACCTGGTGGTACCAAGCAGATTCGTGCTGAAGTACCTTTGGCAGAAATGTTTGGTTATGCCACTCAGATGCGTTCAATGTCGCAAGGCCGTGCTACGTACTCAATGGAATTCCAAAAATATGCTGAAATTCCAAAGTCAGTGGCTACTGAAATCATCTCTAAATTTAACTCTAAAGATGATGACGAGTAAGTAAAAAGCCATTAAATATGGCAATATAAAGCGAATCTTTGTATTGCCAGTAGAGAATCTGCCAATAACTTGTTAAAAGACTTGTTATTGGTTGTAATTTTCTTATAATATCTGCACATTGAATGTGCAACCTTTTAACATTTATCTTAATGTGCTTAGTATTATTGAACTACTATTTAAATACTCTAGTAAAGTAATCTAGCCCAAATAAAGAGGAAATACCCATGGCAAAGGCCAAGTTTGAACGCAACAAGCCACACGTCAACGTCGGCACCATCGGACACGTTGACCACGGTAAAACAACTCTAACTGCTGCTATCGCAACCGTAGCAGCGAAAACCTCAGGCGGCGAAGCCAAAGACTACGCGTCAATTGACTCAGCCCCTGAAGAAAAAGCACGTGGCATCACCATCAACACCTCACACGTAGAGTATGACACCGACACTCGTCACTACGCACACGTTGACTGCCCAGGTCACGCCGATTATGTCAAAAACATGATCACTGGTGCCGCACAAATGGATGGCGCCATCCTAGTCGTATCAGCAACTGATGGCCCAATGCCCCAAACGCGTGAACACATCTTGCTATCACGTCAGGTTGGCGTACCGTACATCATCGTCTTCATGAACAAATGCGACCTAGTCGACGACGAAGAGCTACTAGAGCTTGTCGAAATGGAAGTCCGTGAACTACTAAACGACTACGACTTCCCAGGTGACGACACCCCAATCATGAAAGGCTCAGCCACTCAAGCCCTAAAAGGCGACGACGGCAAATATGGCGAACCAGCGGTTGTCGAGCTACTAGAAACCCTAGACACCTACATCCCAGAGCCTGAGCGTGACGTTGACAAAGCATTCCTAATGCCAATCGAAGACGTATTCTCAATCTCAGGTCGTGGTACCGTAGTGACTGGCCGTGTTGAATCAGGCATCGTAAAAGTTGGTGACGAGATCGAAATCGTTGGTATTCGCGACACGCAAAAAACCACCTGTACTGGTGTTGAGATGTTCCGTAAACTGCTTGACGAAGGTCGTGCTGGCGAAAACTGTGGCGTACTACTACGTGGCACCAAGCGTGAAGACGTACAACGTGGCCAAGTACTAGCCAAGCCAGGTTCAATCACCCCGCACACCAAGTTTGACGCTGAAGTATACGTACTGTCAAAAGAAGAGGGTGGTCGTCACACACCATTCCTAAACGGCTATCGTCCACAGTTCTACTTCCGTACCACTGACGTAACTGGCGCAATCCAATTACAAGACGGTACAGAGATGGTTATGCCTGGTGACAACGTTGAGATGGGCGTAGAGCTTATCCACCCAATCGCTATGGACAAAGGCCTACGCTTCGCTATTCGTGAAGGCGGCCGTACTGTAGGTGCTGGTGTTGTTGCTAGCGTAAACGACTAAGAGTCATTCATTCAGCTAAGACGGCTGTTTGCTATGAATTCGTTGAAAAGCCATCCTGATTTAGGGTGGCTTTTTTTATTATTGAATTCTGTATTGTTATAATTGATACACCCTAATAATAGCAAGATAATTATTGAATGGTTTCTATCGGTATTAAAGAGCAATTTAATTGACAGTAAGTTAATAAATCTATTTCGTTATTTGATTTTATGGCGTTATGAAGCTGTTTTATCAATAAACGCTTATTTCTTGAATTAAAATAACAAAATTTCATCTTAGAACTTGCATTCTAATAAAAATCTTGTATAATTATCAGCCTTAACACCCATAGGCGATTGGCTCAATTGGTAGAGCATCGGTCTCCAAAACCGAGGGTTGTAGGTTCGAGTCCTACATCGCCTGCCATCTTATTATCACATCTTTGTTATACCTCACCATCTCCGAAGCGAGTTCTTTATGAGCAACAATCAAGATAACCTCGAGACTAAGTTATCTGATGCCAAGGCGACGGCTAGCGGAATGCTGACTAAAGGTAAACATGTCTCAGCAGGTAATAAAACAACAGCTGTTGAGGTTGCTAAGACAGGTTCCATCAAAGATTTGATTTTGTGGCTTCTTGCCGCAGTAGCATTAATTGGTGCGACTTTAGTCAACCAATATTTACCTGGTTATTGGCAGCCCGCTAATGACGTTTGGGTCCGTATCGGAATTATTGCCGCGCTTGTTGTATTTGCGTTAGTGTGTTTGATATTAACCCATCAGGGACGTGCATTCAAAATATTGTTAAAAGATGCAGTAGTTGAATTGCGCCGTGTTACATGGCCAGGTAAAGACGAAACCTTTCAATACACATGGCAAGTGATTGTCGTGATTGCGATTGTTGGGTTTTTTATTTGGTTGTTGGATAACTTTTTCAATTGGTTTGTCGGTATTTTTATCGGTTAATAAGAGCGTATTAGTTTCTTTTAACCCAAACTTTTACTCATAGCGATTAGGAGCGTGATATGCGTTGGTATATTGTCCAAGCGTTTTCAGGATATGAAAAACAAGTACAACGCTCATTAATCGAGCGTATTAATCGTAGTGATTTCGCAGAGAACTTCGGTGACGTATTGGTTCCTACCGAAGAAGTCGTCGAGATGAAAGATGGAAAAAAAACGCAAAAGTGAGCGTAAGTTTTTCCCAGGATATGTACTGATTCAGATGGAAATGAACGACAATACTTGGCATATTGTCAAAGAGTGCCCGCGTATTATGGGCTTTGTTGGTGGTACGCCTGAGACACCTGCACCGATTACGCAAGTAGAAGCTGATCGTATTTTGAATCGTTTGAACCAAACTGAAACCAATCCACGTCCAAAAACTTTATTTGAGCCAGGTGAAGAATTATTGGTCATCGACGGACCATTTACTGACTTTAAAGGCTTGGTAGAAAAAGTAGATTACGAAAAGTCTAAGCTACAGCTAACTGTAAACGTATTTAATCGACCGACTCAGGTTGAGCTTGAGTTTAGTAAAGTTGAAAAACTAGACTAAACATAAATAAACCGGGAAGCTTTAATCATTATCTCGTTATTTTGTTAATATTTGGTATTGATTGAGCGCTATTACCCATTTAGGAGAAAATCATGGCTAAGAAGATTGATGGTTACATCAAACTGCAAGTGCCTGCAGGTAAAGCAAACCCTTCACCACCAATTGGTCCAGCATTGGGTCAAAAGGGTGTGAACATTATGGCGTTCTGTAAAGAGTTCAACGCGGCAACCTCAAACCAAGAGCCAGGTCTGCCGATTCCAACTGAAATTACAGTATATAACGACAAGTCTTTTACCTTCATTATGAAGTCGCCACCAGCTGCGTTTTTACTACGTAAAGCTGCTGGTATCGCTAAAGGCTCAGGTACCCCTAATACTGCTAAAGTCGGTAAAGTTGATCGTGCGCAGCTCGAAGAGATTGTTAAGACTAAAGATGCAGATTTGACTGCTGCTGATCTTGATGCTGCGGTTCGTACCATTGCTGGTACCGCTCGTTCAATGGGTATTACCGTGGAGGGTGTATAATGTCTAAGTTAACCAAACGTCAAAAAGAAATTCAAAGCCGTATCGATAATGAAAAACAATATACTATCGAAGAAGCGGTACAAATCTTAAATGATTTGCCAGCGTTAAAGTTTAAAGAATCTATCGATATCGCAGTAAACTTAGGTGTTGATCCACGTAAATCTGATCAAGTAGTACGTGGTGCAACTAACCTACCTGCTGGTACTGGTAAAACCAAACGCGTTGCTGTATTTGCTCAAGGCGCTGCTGCTGAAGCCGCTAAAGAAGCTGGTGCTGACATCGTTGGTTTTGAAGACCTAGCAGAACAGATCAAAGCCGGTAACATGGATTTTGACGTCGTTATCGCGGCTCCTGATGCTATGCGCGTTGTTGGTCAATTAGGTACCATCCTAGGTCCACGCGGTCTAATGCCTAACCCAAAAGTCGGTACGGTAACGCCAAACGTTGCTGAAGCAGTGACAAACGCTAAGGCGGGTCAAGCACAGTACCGTGTTGATAAAGCAGGTATTATTCATACGACTATTGGTCAGGTTGGTTTTACTGCTGAGCAAATTATGCAAAATGCTCAAGCTTTATTATCTGACCTAAAACGCGCTAAACCTGCTACATCTAAAGGTACTTTCATTAAGAAAATTACCTTGTCTAGTACTATGGGCCCAGGTCTTACAATTGATCCTGTTCCTTATCGCGTTGCTAAGTAAGTACTATTTCATAAATTTGAGTAATTAGTACCAATCATTTTAAAGAATTAGGTCAGCGTAGCAGTCGCTACGCTGTCTAAGACCGTAGGTAGAGAGCAGTTTAAAAGTACTCATTGCTGATTTTTTAAATCATTATTGTAACCGATAAGCTGCTTTTGTTAATCGATGACAGATGAAAATCTTAATTGTCCTACGCAGACGGTGACCCACCCAGTTGTTGATAAGAGCCGATAGGGCAACCTATTACTTGATGTCATTCTGATAACGGTGCCGTAATCAGTCGTTATGAGTAAACTCTATTTTTAGGATTTATGAATAACGTGTCGTATCAAGTCAATCTTAGCATCAACGAGATTGATAAGATTAAAGGAGTCAACTTATGGCATTAACGCTAGAACAAAAACAACAAGTTGTGGCTGAAGTGTCTGAAGTTGCTGCTAATGCTTACTCAGCAGTAGCTGCCGAATATCACGGTATTGGTGTTGCAAAGCTTACTCAGCTGCGCCAGCAAGCTCGTGAAAAAGGCGTCGTTTTAAAAGTGGTAAAAAATACCCTAGCAAAACGCGCTTTTGAAGGCACTAAGTTTGAGAGCATGTCAGACCGTATGACTGGTCCACTACTTTTGGCTTTCTCTATGGAAGACTTGGGATCTGCAGCTAGAGTCGTTTTCGACTTTAGTAAAGAGAACAAAGCTTTAGAGACCAAATTGGTATCAGTCGGTGGTGAAGTTTATGGTCCAGAAGAGCTAGAGCGCGTATCGAAGCTGCCAACTCGCGACGAAGCAATCTCTATCTTGATGGCTACTATGAATGCACCAGTGACCAAGCTTGTCCAGACTATGAACGCTGTTCCTGGCAAGTTCGTTCGCACTGTAGCGGCAATCAAAGACGCAAAAGAAGCTGCTTAATTGCTTGTTTTAACGTAACTTTGACATCGCTGATTGTACTTTATTGCCATACCTATTTTGAAATTTGGCAAGCAGTCAGATCGATATTGAAATCAATTAAATTTTATCAGATAACGGAGAGTTCTCATGGCACTATCTAAAGAAGATGTGTTAAACGCAATCGCTGAAATGTCAGTAATGGATATCGTTGAGTTAATCAGCGACATGGAAGAGAAATTCGGCGTAACTGCTGCTGTAGCTGCTGCTGCACCTGCTGCTGCTGCTGAAGGTGGCGCTGCTGCTGAAGAAAAAGACGAATTTGACGTTGTTCTTGCTAGCTTTGGTGAGAAGAAAGTTGGCGTAATTAAAGCCGTTCGTGAAGCGACTGGCCTTGGTCTAAAAGAAGCGAAAGATTTAGTTGAGAGTGCTCCAGCTCCAATTAAAGAAGGCGCATCTAAAGATGAAGCTGAAGAGTTGAAAAAGAAACTTGAAGAAGCTGGCGCTACTGTTGAACTAAAATAAGTTCAACGCGTTACGAAAAAAAGCTGGTGATGCCTTGCATCATCAGCTTTTTTTTATTATAATTCGTAGCTTGACCTTTTGTGTCTGCCAATATACGTACGCATTAATGCGGTGGATACCTATCAAAAGGACACACGATATACATGTACGCAAACACGCCAGTTTTTGAAGTTAGTTAACGTAAGCTAAATGTCGTTAGACGTTTGGCATTTTTTTGTGCTTGTATACTTTCCTTTTATCACTAGTATTTATATTAATCCTAATTTTAATTCTAAATAGTCTAGCATGGTTTACTACCGGTAGGTGGCTTGTAGACGGTAAGTATTAACGACGATACGTTTCATGTCATATATGTTTAATATAGCTTAAAGATAAATGCTGGCATATCTATAAGATTGGCTATTGAAATCTTAAGTAAAAGCGCCCATATACTCGTGTTAATGTATTGAATCTATTACATTATTTTTCGTCA
Source organism: Psychrobacter sp. ENNN9_III (assembly GCF_001462175.1). Classification (NCBI taxonomy): domain Bacteria; kingdom Pseudomonadati; phylum Pseudomonadota; class Gammaproteobacteria; order Moraxellales; family Moraxellaceae; genus Psychrobacter; species Psychrobacter sp. ENNN9_III. Next base: position 9,442 of record NZ_LNUO01000162.1, on the reverse strand, counting down.
TAATGGTTGTGTCTTAATTAGGTTAAGCAACTGCTCTGTTAGAAATATCAATCTATAGAGAGCAGTTTGAGTAAGAGTTTTATTTTATTATCGTTTACGTCGCTAAGTCTGCATAGTATTTATGCAAGTTGGCCTCGCTTTTCATTTGTTTTCACGTCTACTGTAAGGACTCTCGATGGCATATTCTTATACTGAAAAAAAGCGTATTCGCAAAAGTTTTGCTGAATTGCCCACTGTGATGGACATTCCATACTTACTGTCTATCCAAGTAGATTCTTACGAGCAATTTTTGCAAGAGCATAAAAAGCCAAAAGCTCGTGAGAATACTGGTTTGCAAGCTGCGTATTCCTCTATTTTCCCTATCGAAAGTCACTCTGGTAATGCAGAGTTACAATTCGTTGAGTATTACTTAGGTACGCCTGAGTTTGATGAGCGTGAATGTATTTTACGTGGTTCAACCTTTGCAGCCCCAATGCGTGTCAAGATCCGTCTAATCATCAAGGATAAAGACAGCAAAGATAAAGATAGCAAAGCGGCTATCAAAGATATTCGTGAGCAAAGCGTCTATATGGGCGAGATGCCTTTAATGACAGATAATGGTACTTTTATTATTAACGGTACTGAACGAGTTATTGTGTCTCAGTTACATCGCTCACCTGGTGTGTTCTTTGATCATGATAAAGGTAAATCACATTCAAGCGGTAAAGTACTCTATAACGCCCGTATTATTCCTTATCGTGGTTCGTGGCTTGACTTTGAGTTTGATGCAAAAGATTTAGTTTTTGCACGTATTGATCGTCGTCGTAAGCTACTCGCTTCTATTATTCTACGTGCATTAGGTTTAAGTACTGCTGAAATCTTAGATATATTCTTTGATAAAGTTAAAGTTTACAAAGGTGAAGAGCAATTTGAGATTGATCTGGTCGCTGATCGCCTGCGCGGTGAAATGGCACAGTTCGATATCGTATCGCCTGAAGGTGATGTGTTAGTAGAGCAGGGTAAACGTATTAACGCTCGCCGTATTCGTCAACTTGAAGAAGCAGGTATGACCAAAATTGCTGTACCTGATGAATACTTATATGAGCGTATCTTAGCTGAAGATATTGTCATTGATGATGAAGTGGTTGCTCATGCTAATACACCAATTGATCATGAATTATTGGTTAAATTGAGCGCTACTGATGTTAAAGAAATCAGTATCTTGTTTACCAATGATATTGATCAAGGTAGTTATATCGCGGATACGCTACGTGCTGATAGTACCTCGACTCGTGAAGAAGCGCTTATCGAAATCTATAAAGTGATGCGTCCAGGTGAGCCACCAACAGTTGAAACTGCTGAAAAACTGTTTGAAAGCATGTTCTTCAATGCGGATCGTTATGACTTGTCAAACGTTGGTCGTATGAAGTTCAACCGTCGTCTGGGGTTAGAGTTTGAAGATACTGATGATGCTGATACTCAACGCGCTCGTAGTGTTTTGACCAATGATGATATTGTTAATGTATTAAAAGAGCTGATTGAGATCCGTAACGGTCGCGGTGAAGTTGATGATATCGATCATTTAGGTAACCGCCGTATCCGTTCAGTGGGTGAAATGGCAGAAAACCAGTTCCGTGTTGGTTTGGTTCGTGTTGAGCGTGCAGTTAAAGAGCGTTTAAGTTCAGCTGAGTCTGATAACTTATCACCACAAGATTTGATCAACTCAAAACCAGTTGCTGCTGCGGTCAAAGAGTTCTTTGGTTCAAGCCAGTTATCACAGTTTATGGATCAAAACAATCCATTGTCTGAAGTGACGCATAAACGCCGTGTATCAGCATTAGGACCAGGTGGTCTGACGCGTGAACGTGCAGGTTTTGAAGTACGTGACGTACATGATACGCATTATGGTCGTGTTTGTCCGATTGAGACACCTGAAGGTCCAAACATTGGTCTTATCAACTCATTAGCGACCTTTGCTAAAACCAACAGCTTTGGCTTCTTAGAGACGCCTTATCGCCGTGTGGTGGATGGTAAAGTAACAGACGTTATTGAGTATTTATCAGCGATTGAAGAAGTAGGTACTGTGATTGCACAGGCTGACTCACCAGTGACTGAAGATGGTGCGTTGTCTGATGAGATGGTCAGTGTGCGTAGCTATGGTGAATTCGTGCGTATGCCGCCAGAAAAAGTGACGCATATGGATGTGTCGCCAAGTCAGGTCGTATCGGTCGCTGCTGGTTTGATTCCGTTCCTAGAGCATGATGATGCTAACCGTGCCTTGATGGGCTCAAACATGCAGCGTCAGGCAGTTCCTACGCTACGTGCTGATAAGCCGTTAGTAGGTACTGGTATGGAGCGTCACGTTGCACGTGATTCTGGTGTTTGTGTGATCGCCAAGCGTGGCGGTGTAATCGAAGACGTGGATGCTTCTCGTATCGTAGTACGTGTCAATGAGGACGAGATGACTGCTGGTGAAGCGGGTATCGATATCTATAACTTGATCAAATACACGCGCTCTAACCAGAACACCTGTATTAACCAACGCATCATTGTCAATCAAGGCGATGAAATTGCTTTGGGTGATATCTTGGCTGATGGTCCGTCAACGGATCTTGGTGAGTTGGCTCTAGGCCAGAACATCCGTATCGCCTTTATGCCGTGGAATGGTTATAACTTTGAGGATTCAATCTTACTATCTGAAAAAGTCGTTAAAGAAGATCGTTTTACTACGATTCATATTCAAGAATTGACTTGTGTGGCACGTGATACCAAGCTTGGAACAGAAGAGATTACTGCTGATATTCCAAACGTAGGTGAGGCCGCTTTATCAAGTTTAGATGAAGCAGGTATTGTCTATATCGGTGCTGAAGTTGACGCAGGCGATATCCTAGTTGGTAAAGTCACACCAAAAGGTGAGACGCAGCTGACACCAGAAGAGAAGCTACTACGGGCTATCTTTGGTGAGAAAGCGGCTGATGTAAAAGATACGTCACTGCGTGTCCCAACATCAAGTAAAGGGACTGTCATCGATGTCCAAGTCTTTACCCGCGATGGCGTTGAAAAAGATGCACGCGCAAGAGCGATTGAAAAATCGCAGCTTGACAGCTACCGTAAAGATTTGAAAGAAGAGCTGCGTATTTTTGAAGAAGCCGCTCGTGGTCGTATTGGTAATCTATTAGATGGCCAAAAAGTCAGCGGCGGTGCTGGTCTAAAAGCTGGTACGGTTATGGCATTGGCTGATATGAAAGATATGAGCCTTGAGACTTTGCTTGATATTCAGCCAGTTGAAGAAGAAATCTCTGAGCGTCTAACGCAAATCGCTGATTACTTAGTTGATAAGCAAAAAGACATCGATGTGAAGTTTGCAGAGAAAAAACGCAAACTAACCGCAGGTGATGATCTACAACATGGCGTACAGAAAATTGTTAAAGTATATTTAGCAGTTAAACGCCGTATTCAGCCTGGTGATAAAATGGCTGGCCGTCACGGTAACAAAGGTGTGGTATCACGCATCATGCCAGTGGAAGATATGCCGTATGATGAACATGGCAATACCGTTGACATCGTATTGAACCCGCTTGGTGTACCATCGCGTATGAACATCGGTCAGGTACTAGAAACACACTTGGGTATGGCAGCGAAAGGCTTAGGTGATAAAATTGATGGTATGCTTAAAGCGCAAGCAGCCATGGCTGATTTACGTGATTTCTTAGACCAAATCTATAATAAGGTTGGTGGTGAAGGTGTTGATCTTGATAGCTTATCTGATGAAGATATCATGACACTAGCGGGTAATTTGCGTGAAGGTGTACCGATGGGTACAGCAGTCTTTGACGGTGCTCATGAGCATCAAGTCAAAGACTTACTTGAGCTTGCTGGTTTGTCAAGAGATGGTCAGCAAACGCTATATGATGGTCGTACAGGTCAGAAGTTTGATCGTAAAGTGACAGTCGGTTATATGTATATGCTCAAACTTAACCACTTGGTTGACGATAAGATGCATGCACGTTCAACGGGTTCTTACTCACTAGTGACTCAGCAGCCATTAGGTGGTAAAGCTCAGTTTGGTGGTCAGCGCTTCGGTGAGATGGAAGTATGGGCACTAGAAGCATATGGCGCGACTTATACGCTGCAAGAGATGCTAACAGTGAAGTCAGATGATGTTGAAGGCCGTACACGCATGTATAAAAATATCGTTGATGGTGAACAGTATATGGATCCAGGTATGCCTGAATCGTTTAACGTACTAACCAAAGAAATCAAATCACTAGGTCTTAATATTGAGTTAAAAGAGACCCACTAAGTTTAAAAGTTTTATCGATTTTAACCTTAGGTGTCACACTAAAGGCAGCACGCCACATTGCTGCTGCTTTTAGTCATTTATCTCAACCCCATTCATTGCCTTCATTCATCTTATCCGCCTTACGTTGTATAACGCGGTCAGATGATTATAAAGATAACGGAGAAGCAACTTGAAAGATTTACTCGATATTATGCAAAGCCCTACCGCTAGCGGTAATCGTGAGTTTGATAGCATTCAAATTACCTTAGCGTCGCCTGATGTTATTAAATCATGGTCGCATGGTGAAGTTAAAAAGCCTGAAACGATTAACTATCGTACGTTCAAGCCTGAGCGTGATGGTCTATTCTGTGCCAAAATTTTTGGTCCAGTAAAAGATTTTGAGTGCCTATGTGGTAAATACAAACGCCGTAAGTTTCAAGGCGTAATTTGTGAGAAATGTGGTGTTGAAGTCACTACCGCTAAAGTCCGTCGTGATCGCATGGGTCATATTGATCTGGCGAGTCCGGTCGCGCATATTTGGTTCTTAAAATCATTACCAAGCCGTATTGGTCTATTATTAGACATGACGCTACGTGACATCGAGCGCGTATTGTATTTTGAAAGCTACATCGTAACCGAGCCTGGTCTAACTAGCTTAGAGAAATATCAGCTGCTTGATGATGAAGACTACTATAAAGCCTTGGAAGAGTTTGGTGATGAGTTTGTCGCCAAGATGGGTGCGGAAGCAGTACAAGACTTATTAAAAGACATTGATCTAGATCTAGAGATTGATGAGCTGCGTGAAGCTATTCCACAGACAGGCTCTGAGACTAAACTTAAAAAAATGTCTAAGCGTCTTAAATTATTAGAAGCATTCCGTGATTCTAATAACAAGCCTGAGTGGATGGTAATGAATATCTTACCAGTACTACCACCAGATTTGCGCCCGCTAGTACCACTAGAAGGTGGACGTTTTGCGACTTCAGATCTAAATGATTTGTATCGCCGCGTTATCAACCGTAATAACCGTCTAAAGCGCCTGTTAGAGTTAAGTGCACCTGATATTATCGTACGTAACGAAAAGCGTATGTTGCAAGAGTCAGTCGATGCCTTGCTTGATAACGGTCGCCGTGGTCGTGCGATTACCGGTAGTAATAAGCGCCCATTAAAATCTTTGGCTGATATGATCAAAGGTAAGCAAGGTCGTTTCCGTCAAAACTTACTAGGTAAGCGTGTCGATTACTCTGGTCGTTCGGTTATCGTAGTAGGTCCAACGTTACGTCTGCATCAGTGTGGTTTGCCTAAGAAAATGGCGCTTGAGCTATTCAAGCCATTTACTTACTCAAAATTATTGTCACACGGTATGGCTACCACGATTAAAGCGGCCAAAAAGATGGTCGAGCGTGAAGAGCCACAAGTTTGGGATATGCTGGCCATGGTAATCCGTGAGCATCCAGTACTATTGAACCGTGCGCCAACGCTTCACCGTTTGGGTCTACAAGCGTTCGAGCCGGTACTTATTGAAGGTAAAGCTATTCAGCTGCACCCGCTAGTCTGTACCGCGTTTAACGCTGACTTTGATGGTGACCAAATGGCCGTACACGTGCCATTAACGCTAGAAGCACAACTTGAATCACGCGCGCTAATGATGTCGACCAACAACATCTTATCACCTGCAAACGGTGATCCAATTATTGTACCGTCGCAAGACGTTGTACTTGGTTTATATTACATTAGTCGCTCGTCAGTGAACGCCAAAGGCGAAGGCATGGTTTTTGCCACTGTCAATGAAGCCTTACGTGCGATTGGTTCAAACGACTTACACGTGAACGCAAAAATCAAAGTGCGTGTGACTGAAACGCATGTTGATGACGAAGGCAATCATACTAAAGAGACAAGCTTAAAGGACACAGTTGCTGGTCGTTTGCTGATTTGGAATATCATGCCACAAGGTATGACATTTGAAGAGTGCAATCAGGAAATGACGAAGAAAAACATCTCGCGTCTGATTAACTCTTGCTATCGTAAGATGGGTGTAAAAGACAGCGTCATGTTCGCTGACCAATTGATGTATTTAGGTTTTGCGCAAGCAACCCTATCTGGCGTATCGATTGGTTTGGATGATATGGTCATTCCACCAAGTAAAAAGCAGATCATTGAAACAGCTGAGGCAGAAGTACGCGAGATTGAAGATCAGTTTGAGCAAGGCTTTGTGACTGCTGGTGAGCGTTATAACAAAGTGGTTGATATTTGGTCACGTACTAACGACAAAGTCGCCAAAGCGATGATGGATAACTTAGCCACTGATAAAGTCATGAATGCTCAGGGTGAGGAAGAAGAGCAAAAATCTTTCAACTCAATCTACATCATGTCAGATTCAGGTGCTCGTGGTAGTGCAGCACAGATTCGTCAGCTTGCTGGTATGCGTGGTTTGATGGCAAAACCAGATGGTTCAATCATCGAGACGCCAATTAAAGCCAACTTCCGCGAAGGCTTGACTGTACTTCAGTACTTTATCTCGACTCACGGTGCGCGTAAGGGTCTAGCGGATACTGCACTAAAAACAGCTAACTCAGGTTATTTGACTCGTCGTTTGGTCGATGTTGCGCAAGATTTGGTTATTACTACTGATGACTGTGGTACTGAGCAAGGTCTGCTCATGACCCCGCATATTCAAGGTGGTGAGATCATCGAAAAACTTGGCGATCTTGTATTAGGTCGTGTGACAGCACGTGATGTTACGTATAACAATGATGAAACGAAAGTATTGGTTCCAGCTGGTACTTTGATCGATGAGCAGTGGGTCAATATTCTTGATGAAAACGCAATTGACGATATTTGGGTACGCTCAGTAATTACTTGTGATGTCGCTCATGGTGTTTGCTCGCAGTGTTATGGTCGTGATCTTGCTCGCGGTCATAAAGTTAATATCGGTGAGTCAGTGGGTGTCATGGCGGCGCAGTCTATCGGTGAGCCTGGTACTCAGTTAACTATGCGTACTTTCCACGTGGGCGGTGCAGCGAGCTCAGCATCAGTAGATAACAGCATCTCTGTACGTAATGCTGGTCAAGCGCATTTCGAAAACATGAAGACGGTTGAACATACTGACGGTCACTTAGTTATCGTATCTCGTTCAGCTGAAATCGCTATTACTGATGATTTAGGTCGTGAGCGTGAGCGTTATAAAGTGCCTTACGGTTCAAGCGTATTGGTTAAAAACGAAGAGCAAGTTGAAGGTGGTCAGACGATCGCTAAGTGGGACCCACATACGCATCCAATTATCACAGAATTCGCGGGTACAGCACGCTTTAGTGATATCATTGATGGTAGTACAGCGACAGTAAAAGTCGATGATGCTACAGGTATGAGCTCGTTTGAAATTCTAGCTACTCGTGATCGTTCAAGTACGGCAAAAGATTTACGTCCTGCCATCATTTTGAACACTGATGAAGGTAAAGAAGTGGTTTACTTCTTACCTGCTGAAACCATCATCCGTGTCAGCGATGGCGAAAAAGTTGCAGCGGGTTCGATCTTAGGTCGCGTACCACAAGCGACTTCAGGTACCAAAGATATTACCGGTGGTCTACCTCGTGTGGCTGACTTGTTTGAAGCTCGCCGTCCGAAAGATCATGCCATCATGGCAGAGATGACAGGTGTCGTCAGCTTTGGTAAAGAGACCAAAGGTAAAAACCGCTTTATTATTACCAATGAAGACGGTGAGGTACATGAAGAGCTTATCCCTAAATGGCGTCAAATCAACGTCTTTGAAAATGAGACAGTAGCACGTGGTGAGATCATCGCTGACGGTCCACAAAACCCACACGATATCTTACGTTTAAAAGGCCAAACGGCACTTGCTAACTATATCGTTAACGAAGTACAAGATGTTTACCGCTTGCAAGGTGTGAAGATTAACGATAAGCATATCGAAGTTATTATTCGCCAAATGCTACGTAAAGTTGAGATTACTGATGGCGGGGATTCAAGCCATTTCAAAGGTGATCAAGCTGAATACGCGGATCTTATAGCGTTGAACGCGAAGCTAGAAGCTGAAGGTAAATTCCCAGTACAGTATGAGCGCCAACTGCTTGGTATTACTAAAGCAAGTCTTGCGACTGAAAGCTTCATCTCAGCGGCGTCGTTCCAGGAGACCACTCGTGTACTAACTGCTGCTGCCGTCACTGGTAAAGTAGATGAGTTACGTGGTCTAAAAGAAAACGTGGTTGTTGGTCGTTTGATTCCTGCAGGTACGGGTCTTGCGTATCATAAAACACGCAAAGAGAAAGCAGAACAAGCGCTGCAGGACAATGATATCAATGCCGCATTTGATATGCCTGTTAGTGATAGTAAAGACTTTGCTAGTTTTGACGAGGCCTTTGCACAAGAGCTTAATCAAGATAGCCAATCTTAATTATAAATGCTTGATATATCTTTATAATCAACGTAAAAAAGCCAGCCATGTTGCTGGCTTTTTTATGGGCAAAAAATAAAAACTAATGGTGGTATTAACCAATAAAATAGTACACTGCTAAAAGCGACTTTGTGAGGCGCTTCTATTTTATTATTTATGAGGATAATCTTATGGCAGGTAAAGGGCGCGTTGCCAAATACCAAGCTGATCGAACCAATCAAAAGCTGTATTTTTGTCGTCTAGCTTGTCAGGCAGCGGGCGATAGCAGTGACAAACAGTTGTATCAAGCCCATTGTGAGACTGCTATTTTTCACTTATACGGTACGTTTTTAGCATTTATGCAAGAGCTTGCACAATTTTATAGTTTGGATATGACAGCACCAACTCTAGAAAGTATTGAACAAGCACTCAAAGAGCGCACTCAAATATCACCAGAGGTACAGCGTCTAAAGCAATTGCAGCAGCAAGGGTTTTTGGCAAATGTAGAGCGCGCTTATCAACGTTGCTTGTATGCAGTATTACCTGATCAAGTTACTATCAAAGACGCCAATGACTCGCAGCGACAGCCAAGTGATCTCATAGTGAATGTAGTCACATTATCGAATCAGTGGCTACCCGATGAGGCAACTATACGTGAATGGCGGCAACAGTTTTTAGAACTGATCGAGCAACTGCGTGCAGGTATGGTAGAGTTTTAGCGTATATTATCAAAACTAAGATGATAAGCCTTTGCAAGTTGAACTATTGGCGGGCTTTCTAAAAGGGTTTAA
>NZ_LNUO01000161.1:0-22744 GCF_001462175.1 Psychrobacter sp. ENNN9_III | reverse complement strand
AGGGGGCATGCGCTCTGCTGGCGTTACTGACAGTGGGTTTTGGGGAACGCTGTCATTATCCTCGTTGTTTTCCTCATTAGGTTCGGGAGCTTTACGCTGCTGCGGCTTAGGTGTCACTGGTTTGGCAACATTACTAACGTAATCGTTTTCCTCATCAGGATCGACGATGCCACTATCAGTCATCTCTAAAATACGCTGTTGCTGCTTTTTTGATTTTGCACGGTTATTAACCGAAACCCATTGATACGGCTGGTCTTTTAATTGCTCTCTCATAAAGTCCATCCATACTGGTAACGCTGCTACGCCTCCATATTCACGGCGCCCAAGTGTGGATGGTTGATCAAAGCCTATCCAAACCACAGTCGCACTGGTTGGATGAAAACCTGCAAACCAGGCATCTTTGGCTTCATTAGTAGTACCAGTTTTACCACCGATATCGCTACGACCTAGAGCTTTTGCACGTACCGCTGTACCGCGTTGTACGACATCGCGCAAAATATCAGCCATCTCAAAAGCAACCCTTGGCTTTAAGATGCGTGGAGCTTGGCTTGCATGTAAGTATTGTACTGCAGGTGCCTTTAGACGATCTGCTTGAGGACTGGCGTCATAGACACTTAAGTTATTAGCATCGTCTGCTTGTTTGGTTTCTTCTTCCAAATCCTCACCAGTTATTGATTCATCGCTAGATTCAATCTCTGTATTTTCATCTTCAGTTGACTGGTTATACTCTTCAATCAGTTTGGCATTAAGGCTTTCAACTTGTGCATTAAAGCACAGTGCGCAAGCTTGTTGCGGATTTGCTTGAAACAATAACTTATTGTCATAATTGTAGATTTGTTCAATAAAATAAGGTTGAATACGATGGCCGCCATTGGCGAAAGTGGCATACGCAGTGGCCATTTGTAACGGTGTCGCCTGTCCAGTACCAAGCGCTAGTGATAGGGTGGTTGGTAGCTTTTCTTTGTCCAGTCCAAACTGATCTAGCAAATTACGCGCATCCGAGATGCCAATAGCTTGTAGCAAACGAATAGAGACTAAGTTGCGTGATAGATATAGACCTCGGCGTAAAGTAATGTCACCTAAAAAACGTTGGTCAGAGTTTTTTGGTTTCCATTCACCTACTTGGATAGGACGATCTGAGACAATACTATCTGAGCGATAGCCTTTTTCTAGAGCAGCTGTATAGACCAATGGCTTAATCGTTGAACCTGGTTGACGCCAGCCCTGCAGGGCACGATTAAACTTACTGTGATTAAAATCAAAACCGCCAACTAAAGCTTCAACAGCTCCTGTATCAGGATTTAATGAAACCAAACTGCCTTGTACTTCTGGTATTTGTGCCAGTTTCCAACCACCGCTATTGGTTGGCATGAGGCGAATAATATCATCTTTATTTACAATTTGTTGAGCGTTACTTGGGTAATAACCAAAACGATCCGCTGAAAAATATTTACGTGCCCAGCTCATGCCCGACCAGTTGACCGTAACGTTTTCACCAGATGGCATTAATGCTTCAAAGCTACGTGAGTTAACTTTGGTGACTTTAGCTGGGTACATTCCGCCATAACGTCGAAAGTCCTCTAAAGGTTCATCATTCGCTTCTGCGCCGCGCCAGCCATGGCGATGATCGTAGGCTATTAGACCTTTTGATACAGCTGCTTCAGCCGCTTGCTGTGATTTACTATCAACAGTAAGACGAACGCGCCAGCCTCCATTAATAACTTGTTCACCATAACGATTAACTAAAGCATACCGAGTCATCTCTGCCAAGTAAGGCATATTGACATCAAGCTTTTCTTGATAAAGTTTTAGACCAATAGGGGCGTTTATTGCTTCACTATGCTCAGCATCACTGATATAACCAAGCTCATGCATGCGCCCAATGATCCAGTTACGGCGGGTAAGTGCACGGTCAGGGTTGGCAACCGGGTTATACTTTGAGGGTGCTTTAGGTAGGCCTGCTAGCATAGCCATTTCAGCAGTGGTCAGATTTTCTAGCGACTTGCTATAGTATTTTTTGGCTGCTGCACGAATACCGTAAGCTCCTTCTCCAAGATAAATCTTGTTGACATACAGTGTCAAAATATCGTTTTTACTCAGCTCATCTTCCATTTTACGCGCTAAAAACAGTTCGGTTAATTTTCTGTTTAAAGTACGCTCAGGACTCAAAAAATAATTTTTGGCGACCTGCATGGTAATAGTAGATCCACCTGTCTGACCTTCATCATCAGTGACCGCTTCGGTAACAGCGCGACCAAGACCCTTAATACTAATACCACTATGTTGAAAGAACGAAGAGTCTTCTGCAGCTAAGAATGCATTGGTCAAATCTTTAGGAATTTCTTCAAAGGTAACTGGCAATGATAAGCGATTGCCGTATTGGCCAATAAGCTTGTCGTCGCTGCTATATATCTGCAGGGGCATCTCAAGGCTGGCTGTTTTTATTTCTTGTGTGCTGGGTAAGGTTGGCGACAAATACATAGCCATACCGTAGAAGCCAATTGGCACAGTTAATGCAAGGATAACTGCAAGTGCTAGACAGGCAATAACAATCCCCACCAAAAAGTGAACGAGGCGAGCAGTAGCGTTTCTTTTGGTCATAATTAGGCTTATCAAATAAAATTTGCAACAAATATCCCATTATACAGTGAACAAAACAGACAGGTCATCCTAAAAGTGTAATTTATCCAAACTGAATCTTTAAATACTTGAATATGTCTGTTAAGTAAAGTATTGTATTAAATTATTACTGATAACTATCAGAACGTAACTATATATAAGGTAAAGCGTCTGTGAGGCTACTTACTTCTAAAAAACGACATTTAGTCGGAATAGATATCTGTGCCACCTCCGTAAAGCTAGTTGATATACGGCGTCAGCAAGGAATATTTCACCTTAAGTCATATGGAATTGAGGGGCTGTTACCCGGCACAGTCGTTGATAAGCTTATTGTAGATACTGAGGCGGTTGGTGATGCTATTGCTCGCTTGGTAAAACGTTGTCAGATAACAGGTAGCAGTGGGGCTACCGCTGTTACAGGCTCGGCAGTTATTACCAAGATTATTGATATGGATAGGGGGCTGAGCGATATCGAACGTGAAGCTCAAATACGTCTGGACGCTGATCAATATATTCCTTACCCACTAGAAGAAGTCAATCTAGACTTTGAAGTACTAGGTCCTTCATTGGTTGACGACAACTTGGTACAAGTTCTACTTGCTGCGTCGCGATCAGAAAACGTTGATCAACGTGTTGATGCGCTAACCTTCGGCGGTCTAAAAACCAAGATTATGGATATTGAGTCGCACGCGATAGAGCGGGCGTTTGGATTGATGGCAGATAACTTACCCAATATGCCAGAATTGGTCGCATTGGTCGATATCGGACATAATCAGACTACCTTATACATCGCAAAAAATGGTGAGTTTGTCTATAGCCGTGAGCAATTGTTTGGCGGGTCACAACTAACAGAAGCCATTCAAGATCGCTACGGTTTGTCGTTTGAAGAAGCCACAGTTAACAAACGTGAGCGTGCTCTACCTGATGATTATTATCCAGAAATTCTAACGCCTTTTATCGAAAGTACTATCCAGCAAATCACGCGCTCTTTACAGTTTTATTTTTCTTCTAGCCAATACAATAGTATTGATCATGTAGTGCTTGCAGGCGGTAGTAGCTCTATTCCAGGTTTATGGAGCATGGTACAGCAAAAGCTTGATGTGCCAGTGACTGTCGCCAATCCTTTTATCAATATGACCATAGATCCCTATATAGACAATGAGCAATTAGAGGCTGATGCCCCAAGCTTACTAGCTGCCTGTGGCCTTGCGTTAAGGAGCTTTGACTAATGGCTCGTATCAACCTATTGCCATGGCGGCAAGAAGAACGCGAACGTAGTAATAAAGAGTTTATTACCTTAGTAGTCGCAGTGACTTTGCTGGCATTACTGTCTGCATTTGCAGCTTGGAGTTATTTTAATAATGAGCTTGAAGAGCAGCGCGATGCCAACACTCTTATTGAACAAGAGAATGTACGTTTGGATACGGTATTAACCGAAATCGACAGCTTGGAGCAGCGCCGAGAAGATATTATTTCACGGATGCAAGTGATTCAGGACTTACAAGGGCGACGTCCGGTACCAGTTCGTCTATGGGATGATATTGCCAAGGCCATACCTTCTGCTCTGTACTTAAATAACTTAAAACGCGAAGGAGAGCTTCTCACCTTAACAGGGCTGGCAGACAATCCGAATGTGGTATCAAGCTTGATTCGTAATCTAGATGGCAGTGAGTGGATGGATAACTCTGCTGTACGTAATATCCAGCAAAATATTACTGCTTATCAGCCAGAAATAGCATTAAATGAAACTGTCAACTCTGGCGAAAGACCTCGTCCTATATACCTGAAGACAGCTATGTGCAGTTTGTTGTCACAACGCAAGTTCAGTCAGAAAGCTCCAACATTGATGAGGGCGCAGAGTCTGGAGGTGAGTTGTGAAGCTTATCCGTAAAAAAACGCTAATTAAGTCTAAAAAAACTGCAGTAAGCAGTAAGAAGCAATTTAATTTCAATGATTTTCGTCGTAGCTTTGAGTCTTTAGATACAGAAAACTATGGCAGTTGGCCAATACCCGTTAAGGTAACGGTACTTATATTTATCGTTGCTTTTATTGCAGCCCTAGCTTGGGCGTTGCCTATCAGTAGCAAAATCGATGCGATCACTGCGGCTGAAAGTGAGCAACAAACGCTACTTGATAGCTATCGTCAAAAAGAGTCACGTGCACGTCATTTAGAAGCTTATAAAGCTCAAGTAATCCAAATGGAGACAGAGTTCAATACCTTACTTGACCAGTTACCCAAAGATACCCGTGTGTCGGAGCTGGTAGAAGGTATCAATATGACGGGTGTCGGTAGCAATATTCGCTTTCAAGATATTTCTGTAGAGCCTGAAATAGAAAACGAGTTTTTTATTGAGCAGCCTATTCGCATTGCAGCTTTGGGTGAATACCATCAGTTTGGTAGCTTTATTAGTGGTCTTGCAGCGTTACCACGCATTATCACCATGCATGATTTTGAAGTCAGTAATCCGCAGCCGACACTAGAGGCCATACCAGAGCTAAATCTAGTGCTACAAACCAAGACTTATCGCTCAAAAGAAGTGGTAGATGAGGTAACAACGCCAGCCACTGACGATACTGCAGGGGGCAAATAGTATGGATATTAGAAAATTCTCAGCCCTGTTTACATTAAGTATGGCAGCTATATGGTTGACTGGCTGTACTGATCGCATTGGTATGGCGGGACAGGCGATGAGTGAGATTCGTAACTCACCTTCGCAGCCAATCGAGCCACCGCCAAAAGCAGAGCTAGTAGAGGATTTTGTATATAGTGCAAGCTTAGTGCGTAGCCCGTTCTTGCCACCAAGTCTCATTAATGTACAAGGACCAAACATACCGTCAGATGGTGTGCGCCCTGATATTACGCGAATCAAACAACCACTTGAACAGTATGATATTGCGCAGCTTACCTTTCGTGGCGTATTGATATCTCCTGAAGGTCAACAGTATGCATTGGTCCAACGTCCAGATGGTTCGGTTGCTAACGTTAAAGTAGGCGATTATCTTGGACTAAACGACGGCCGTATTGTTGAAATCACGCCGACCCAGATTAATTTGATTGAAATTGTGCCAGATAGCCGCGCCGGGTTCATTGAAAGACCTCAGTCGTTGGTCTCACCTATAAATTAAGTTGGCAGATTTTTTGAGGAATAAGTAATGACAGTACGCAATAATAGGGTAATGGCGATGAGTAACCGTATGTCTTCTGCCTTTGCAATACCTGCGTTGGCAATCAGTATGATTGCCATTAGTAGTACAGCTTATGCAGTAGAGCGTATCAACAACGTCTCTGTAGTACAGACTGCACCTGCGGTAACTCAGCTGCGTCTAGGATTCAATGGTGCGCCAGTACTGCCTGCAGCTTATCAGCTGAATGATCCTAGTCGTTTAGTTTTGGATTTTGAACAAGTGCAAAATGGTCTAGCCAGCAGATTTAGCAATTACAATATCGGTATGGTCAATGATGTCACAACGTTGAGCAATGATAGTACCACACGTTTGATTGTGGGATTAAAGCAGAGCGGCGACTATACGACTGCTGTTGATGGCAATGACTTACTCCTTACTATTACTGATCCAAATCGTGTAGTGCCCAATAGCCCAACTATAGCTACTGTACCTGTTACTACAGCCTCTAGAGCTTTAACAAAACCAAATACTACTCTGATTAACGACAATGCGCTTACTACGACAGCGATTGTGACACCTATTGTCGAAACCAGTAGCGTTGGAGTCACCCCTGTAGTTACCGGCTCAGAAGTCATCAAGGTGCAAGCGCCTACTGATACTATGGTTGTTCGTGTTAACCCATTATTAGATCCGAGGCTGGCTTCATCGCAAGTTAGCAAACAATATAGTTATGATGGTCTGAGTGCATTGAATTTTACTGCGGGCAGTAATGGTGGCGGTAACGTTAGTATTGTCCTTGCCAACGAGGCCATTCCAGTAGATGTACAGCGCCAAGGTAACAAGTTGGTGGTACGTATGACTGGCAGCACAGTACCTCGGAATTTATTGCGTCGTTTAAACATCAATAGTGGTCTTGTAGATAGTGTTGATACTAAAAACCAAGGTCAAAGTGGTGTTATTACGATTAACATGACTGGTGATTATGAGTATCAAGCATATCAGTCTGGTAATCAGCTAAATATCAGCATTAGCACACCTGAGTTATTGCGTGAACCGACGCTTGAAGAAAAGGTCTATAGTGGCGAAGCACTATCTATGGAATTTCAAGATGTTGAGATTCGTAGCGTACTAGATATTCTAGCGCAATTTACTGATATGAACATTGTTGCTAGTGACTCAGTTAGTGGTAGTATCACACTTCGTCTCATCAACGTGCCTTGGGACCAAGCCCTTGATATTATTCTAAAAAGTAAAAATTTAGATAAGCGAGAGAACGGTAATGTTATATTAATCGCGCCGTCTATTGAACTGGCAGCGCAAGAGGCCCAAGAGCTTGAAGCTCAACAAGCTGTCGAATCCTATGCACCATTACGCACTGAGTATATACGTTTAAGCTACGCCAAAGCACAAGATGTGTTCAACCTTATCTCTCAAGGAAGTGGTCCATCTGGCGGTAGCTCAACCAGTAGTCGCGTAGAAGATAGCAACAGCTTGTTGTCCAATCGCGGTACGGTAACGATTGATGAGCGTACCAATACACTAATCGTCAAAGATGTGGCTGATAGTATTGAAAATATTCACAGACTTATTAGTAAAATTGATATTCCAGTACGTCAAGTTATGATTGAAGCGCGCATTGTTAGTGCCTCTGATAGCTTTAGTAAAGAGATCGGTGTACGGTGGGGAATTTTATCTAATGGTGCAGCCAATAACCGTAACTTACTGGTCGGTGGTAGCAATCAAACTCTATGGGACCTTAAAGACTTCGATGTGGAGACGACGACAGTCAATGGTCAGACCGTCTCTTATCCTTCCTATGATATCAGTCGTCCTGACAATCTAAACGTCGATTTGGGGGTGGCGAATCCTGCAGGGAGCATTGCTTTTGGTCTACTGGCTATGTCAGATATTATGCTAGATTTAGAGTTGTCCGCACTGCAAGCAGACAACCGCGGTGAGGTTATTTCTACTCCTAAAATCTTAACTGCTGATAAACAAACGGCCAAGGTTTCATCTGGTACACAAATTCCTTATCAAGAAGCGTCAGCTAGCGGGGCAACATCTACCAGCTTTAAAGAAGCAGCGCTAAGCTTAGAAGCTACGCCAAATATTACACCTGATGGCAAGATCGGCTTGCAGTTAATGATTACTAATGGCACGCCAACGATCATCAATAATCAGGTTGCTATTGCAGAAGACTCTATCTCTACCAATGTGATTGTAGAAGATGGACAAACCATCGTACTTGGAGGCGTCTTCAAAAACCGTGTCTCTAATGGCGTGGATAAAGTTCCATTCTTAGGAGACTTGCCTTATATTGGTCGCGCATTCCGTAAAGACGTCCGTAGCAACGCAAAAGAAGAGCTGCTTATTTTTGTCACCCCAAAGCTTATCAATGATGGTATTAGCCGTTTGGATTAGGGTTGTTTTGTTTACAGGTCACAAGCCATAAAAAAGCGAGCCTAAGAGCTTGCTTTTTTATGGTCTATAATTTAATAAAATCTAATTTTACTGATAATAAACCCAGCTCATTACTAGCCAGAATAACGATGACGTTGTATGATGGTTAATTTATCTGAGTGAGTGCTATGTTGGAGGAATTGCCATCGGTATTCTTAGTTGGGCCGATGGGAGCGGGGAAAACCACTATTGGCCGGTTGCTAGCTAAGCAGCTAGGACGAGAGTTTGTGGACAGTGACTGGTATATCGAGTCACAAACAGGTGCTGATATTGCTTGGATATTCGCAAAAGAAGGCGAAGTAGGGTTTCGGGCACGTGAGACACGAGCAATCGATGAGTTGACTCAGCGTCAGCATATCGTTCTTGCAACAGGTGGCGGCGCGGTTATGGGCGCTGACAATCGAAAGTTTTTGCATCAGCGCGGTATTGTGGTTTATCTAAATGCACCTGTAGATGTACAAATGGCACGCACTGCTAAAGATAAGTCGCGTCCATTATTGCAGCAACCCAATCCTAGAAAAATACTACAAGATTTGTATAGCATTCGCGATCCACTATATAGACAAGTGGCACATATTGTATTGCCGACTGGTCATACTTATCCTCGGCATATGGTCAATCAGCTGTTACAGCAGTTGAAGAGTTTTTTGGTGTCTGTAGGTACAGATTTAGAGTCAACAACACCAAAAGAGCAAGTAACAGCTGGCAGCCAAGCAGAGACCAGAGTACAGACGGATTCATTGCCAAAGCGGCCTATAGATTAGGAGTGCTTTATACCATCTGGTAATGAGCCGCAAATGGGCATATTAAATACAGGAACTTTTATGGCAGCGCCATTATTTAACGCAGAATTGATAGTTCACACTCAAAGCCATGATTATCCGATAGCTATTGCCGAGCAGTGCGATATAGCCACAAGCATTGCGCCTTATATTAATGGTCAGCAAGTATTGATTGTGACTAATGATACCGTTGCGCCTTTATATTTGCAGCGGTTACAAGAACAGTTAGCAGAATCATTTACCGTAGCTGTTTGCACACTTCCTGATGGTGAGCAGTATAAAAACCAAGATAGTATCAATCAAATTTATGATGTCTTGATGGCACAGCATTTTAATCGTGATGTAACCTTAGTAGCTCTTGGGGGCGGCGTCATTGGTGATATGACTGGGTTTGCAGCAGCAAGTTTTATGCGCGGCGTAGATTTTATCCAAATCCCGACCACGTTATTGTCGCAAGTAGACTCAAGTGTTGGCGGCAAAACTGGTATCAATCATGCGCAAGGTAAAAACATGATTGGCGCTTTTTGGCAGCCACAAATGGTGCTGGCTGATATGAGCACCCTCAAAACTTTGCCTGCGCGAGAGCTATCGGCAGGGCTCGCTGAAGTCATCAAATATGCATTAATTATGGATATCAAGTTTTTAGAATGGCTTGAGGTAAATCTACCTGCCATGATGCAGCTGGATCTGGCAGTACTTGGAGCGGCTGTAAAGCGCTGTTGTGAGTACAAAGCAGCCGTAGTGGCGCAAGATGAAAGAGAAGCTGGTATGCGAGCTTTGCTCAATTTTGGTCATACTTTTGGCCATGTGATTGAGACTCACGAAGGTTACGGTAGTTGGCTCCATGGTGAGGCCGTTGCCGCGGGCATGGTACAAGCGGCTCAGCTATCACAAA
Source organism: Psychrobacter sp. ENNN9_III (assembly GCF_001462175.1). Lineage (NCBI taxonomy): Bacteria > Pseudomonadati > Pseudomonadota > Gammaproteobacteria > Moraxellales > Moraxellaceae > Psychrobacter > Psychrobacter sp. ENNN9_III. Next base: position 12,862 of record NZ_LNUO01000161.1, on the reverse strand, counting down.
TGATGGGCTGGCTAAGTGAAGCTGATGTGGCGCGGATCAAGCGCGTATTGTTGCTTGCTAACTTACCAATTGACCCTCCACCTATCACTGTTGATACGGCTTTAGAGCTTATGGGTCATGACAAAAAGGTGAAAGGCGGACAAATTCGTCTAATTTTGTTAAAATCAATAGGGCAAGCTGTGTTGACAGATGATTTTGATACGCAGCTACTTAACAATGTCTTATCGTAGACCACACTTATAACTATAGCGTAAGTCGTTAAGTATCTAAGTCAATATAGTTTTATCAACATGCTTTACCCTATTTTCCCAAGGAAACACCCATGGTCTCATCGAGCTCAACGACTCGTTCAAAACACACGTCATATCGCAGGCAGGCTTTGATGTGGCTGATGATGACTTTACTTTTAGGGGTCTTAACAGCATTGCTTTGGATGTTTAGTCAAACTCCTGCTATCGGTGCCAAAATTGAAAACGCGCCAATATCCGCGCCAGAAACACTCAGCACTGAGCTCAAGCAACCCTTATCTGTCGAAGCGTTGCATGAGCTTGATAACGACGTACAACCGATTAACTTTGAAGATACCATTCGTGATTTGCGCAACTATCCTGATGAGTTTAAAGACAAGCGCTATTTGCTAGCTAATAAAGGCAAATGGACTGTGCAAGTTATGAACGTAGCAGAAAATGAAGTCATTACCAGTTATCTAGAAGGTCGTGATGATCGTAAAAAGTTCTCGTACTTTCGTTACCGCGATGACAACAATCAACTGCGCTATATGTTGATTTATGGACTGATGAGTAGTCCGCAAGAAGCAGTAGGAGCGGCTAAGTTGGTTGATTTTGGTTTGCCAGCTGAAGTGCGTGTCTTGCCAGAAGAAATCAGCCGCTATGTCGGTATTGTCGATAATTATGAGCGTCCTGGACCTATTAAAGATCTGAGCACGAGGCGTTCAAGATCTGTCAGGTTGCAGCCAACTGAGCGTGAAGTACCTGTTCGCAAGACAGATGAAAGTTTAGACAGCAACGGAGCTGGGAGTCAAGGGACCAATAACAGTACGGCTGAAAGTATCCGTCAATCAGAGGATACCTCTGCAACTTTGGCAGTTAACGAAGAGCGTACCGTGATTACTGAAGGTGAAGGAAGTAATTCAACACCTACCGCTAAAAACGAAGACAATACGCGTAACTCTGAGTCAGAAACCAAAAGCTTACCAGTGGTTCCGACGCCAAAACCACCAAGTGCGGCAAATAGCAGTGAGAGAAACAATACCAGTTCAGGGGCTGGTAATAAGAGCGCCAATAACGAAACCGTTAAAAGCCCTAATGCTGAACCAGCTAAGAACAACAACGCGGGAGCCGCTAAAAACAACAATGATAGTATTAAAGAGCTGATAGAAGAGAAAACTGACTAGCATTTTATAAGATGATCCATGGTGCTTTTATCACCATTTGATATGCCTGCAAGACGCAAGTTTTGCAGGCTTTTCTATGGCGATTTGACAAAGGATTTATTGGTCAGCTTGGAGAGTCGCTGTGTTTTAGATGTTGATTATCAATAATAGACCAATAACGGATATAACTCATTTTAAGATAGCAAAAGTATATGGCGAATAAAAAATAACTCAGCAGTATTTTATAAGTATTTTTAATACTCTTAGTTACGTGCTTTAATACTAAAAGTTTGAAATCATTCTTAATACCATAATTAAATTAATTAATAGAAAAGACTAGATTTTTCTACAATCATTAACTAATATGAATATGGGTGACGCTCTGTAGAGTTACTGTAAAGCAGCTATTTTGGTTGGCATCTGTTTTATGCTGTTGTAGCAAGCTGTTATGGTAATGTCGTTGCTTCAAGCGTAGTGACTGACCATTTATATTAAGTTTATAAAAAATGGTAGTACAATTTCTCTTATCCTCCTCCTTCCTAAGGTTGTTAAGGCGCTTGAATGCAAAGTGTCTGATATTCAAACTCAATTGAAAACCGTGTTTTTAGGCTTTCAACCAGTCAGTTGTTGATCGATATATGTGTCATATTGATGCTTATAACTAAAAGCTATAAATAGCTGCAAAGCAAAGAACAACGTGCTAATGCTTTAACGCTTAGCATTTCATCGACGCTCTTATCTTGCTCCTATTAATGCTTAACAGCCGTCTATTTAGTAGCCTGTATTTAAATAAATGCGACAGTGATGAGTATTTTGTCACTTTCAAAGCGCTAAAACCTATTGTTAATCGCATCATTTATTTATCCGGAAATATGAGTATTTATCATTAACCCGTTCTGCCTACGGTATTCAGCCTATGTTCTGCATTGGATACATATGCTGCCCGTTCACTTAAAAGGACTCGCCATGTCAATGATTTCCTCCCATACGCATTTGGCCACGCCAGATGACTTCTCTGATAACTGTGGTTTTGGTTTGATTGCTCATATTGAGGGTCAAGCCAGCCATGATCTGGTCAAGACCGCTATTCATAGCTTAAGTTGTATGACCCATCGCGGCGGTGTTGCTGCCGATGGTAGAACTGGTGACGGTTGTGGACTACTATTAGCAACGCCTACTGATTTCTTTCAAAAGGTCGCCACCGAGCAGCAGCTTGTGCTCAATGACAATTTCGCTGTCGGTATGGTCTTTGTCAATGTAGATGACGACAAAGCCCAGCATAGCCAGCAAATACTTTCTGAAGAGATTACTGCACAAGGTTTAGATGTGGTTGGCTGGCGTGATGTGCCACTTGATTTGAGTATTGTCGGTGAGATTGGCCGTGAAACATTGCCTGATTTTAAGCAAGTGTTTGTCAATGCGCCTGATGACTTGGCTGCAGATGATTTTAATCGTAAGTTGTTTGTGGCACGTAAAAAAGCAGAGCAACGACTGGTTGATGATGAGCTGTTTTACGTATGCTCGTTGAGCTCTCAGACGATTATCTATAAAGGGTTGGTAATGCCATCAGATTTGCCAGCGTTCTTTTTGGACTTACAAGATGAACGTTTGGCGTCCCATATCGTCGTATTTCATCAGCGTTTTTCAACCAACACCTTACCGCGCTGGCCCCTTGCGCAGCCGTTCCGCTATCTGGCTCACAATGGTGAGCTCAACACCATTACGGGTAACCGCAACTGGTCAGAGGCACGTACACCAAAGTTAAAATCAGAAAAATTGCCAGACTTAAATGAGTTAACGCCATTGGTCAATCGCACAGGCTCAGACTCATCGAGCTTAGACAATATGCTTGAGGTGCTGATGTCAGGCGGTATGAATCTTTTTCATGCCATGTCGATACTTGTGCCCCCAGCTTGGCAAAATGTCGATAGCATGGACATGGACTTGCGCGCGTTTTATGAGTTTTACTCGCAGCATATGGAGGCGTGGGACGGTCCAGCGGGTCTTGTGATTCAAGATGGACGCTATGCAGTCTGTATGCTTGATCGTAATGGTTTACGACCCTCACGCTGGGTCACGACCAAAAACGGCTATATCACGGTTGCCTCTGAAGTGGGCGTTTGGGACTATGATCCTAAAGATGTGCTAGCAAAAGGACGCGTAGGCCCAGGTCAGATGCTGGTTATTGATACGTTAACTGGTCAAATTTTAGATACTAAAGCCATTGCTACTTTACTCAAAAAAGCGCACCCGTACCGTAAGTGGCTGCGTGAAGAAGCAACACGTATTCGCGATGATGAACGCTTAGAAGAAGAGATAGCAGCGCAGGCATGTCGCGGTGACACTTTAAAAGCACTGCAAAAAATGTATCACATTACCAATGAAGAGCGTACTGAAATTATTCGTCCCAATGCCGAAAATGGTCAGGAGCCTGTCGGTTCGATGGGTGATGATACGCCAATGGCGGTGTTATCGCAGCAAATTCGCCATGTTGGAGATTTCTTTCGTCAGCAGTTTGCACAAGTAACCAACCCGCCGATTGATCCACTGCGTGAGTCAATCGTCATGTCGTTGCAAACGTGTCTTGGTGCTCAAACCAACGTATTTGCGCCATCAGAAAAAGACGCGCACCGTATTATTTTATCGTCGCCAGTATTATCAGCTAGCAAAATGCAGCAGCTTGAAACCTTGGATGATCCAGCGTTTAAAATGGCGCGTATTGATCTAAACTATGATCGTACGTTAGAGCTGTCTGAGGCTATCAACGCTATTTGTGAAGAGGTGGCACGCGCTATCCGTGCTGGTCATACGTTGATTGTGTTGTCGGATAAAAATATTAATGCGGATAAAGTACCTGCCAATGCCATAATGGTGACAGGCGCGGTGCATCATTATCTGATTGCCCAAGGTATCCGTACTGATGCCAACTTAATCATCGAGACCGGTCTGGCACGTGATTCGCATCAAGTAGCGGTATTAATTGGCTTTGGCGCGACCTGCATCTACCCATACTTGGCGTACGACGTCATTGATGATTTGGTCGCAACGGGTGAGCTGCTTGGCGATCCGATTCAAGCACGGGTAAATTTTCGTAAAGGCTTGGATAAAGGCTTACTAAAAATCCTATCAAAAATGGGCATCTCCACCATCGTCTCTTATCGCGGTGCACAATTATTTGAAGCCGTTGGTCTCTCAGAAGAAGTGGTGAGTTTATGCTTTAAAGGCGTGCAAAGTCGCATTAAAGGCGCTACCTTTGCCGATCTGGCAGCGGACCAAGCGCAATTAGCGGCCAATGCCTTTAAACGCCGTGCACCACTTGATCAAGGTGGCTTGCTAAAATTCGTCTTTAATAAGGAATACCACGCCTTCAATCCTGACGTAATCAATAGCTTACATACAGCAGTTCGTACTGGTGACTACGACAATTATCGTCAGTATGCCGACTTGGTTAATAGTCGTCCGATCGCGACCTTGCGTGATCTGCTGCAACTAAAAACGGATAACAGTATTGATGTCAATGAGGTCGAAGATACTGCAAAGATTTTAACTCGCTTTGACTCCGCTGGTATGTCATTAGGGGCGCTATCGCCCGAGGCGCATGAATCAATCGCCATGGCAATGAATACTATTGGTGGCCGTTCAAACTCAGGGGAGGGCGGTGAAGATCCAGTACGTTATGGCACGCTGCGTAACTCAAAAATCAAGCAAGTGGCCTCTGGGCGTTTTGGCGTTACGCCTGCGTACTTGCGTTCAGCAGAAGTCATGCAGATCAAAGTCGCGCAGGGTGCCAAACCGGGCGAGGGTGGTCAGCTGCCAGGCGGCAAGGTTAATGCCTTGATTGCCCGTCTGCGTTACTCTGTACCTGGAGTGACACTCATCTCACCGCCGCCGCATCATGATATTTATTCTATTGAAGATCTTGCTCAGCTGATCTTTGATTTGAAACAAGTTAATCCAGATGCCTTGGTATCAGTTAAATTGGTCTCGCGTCCAGGCGTTGGTACTATCGCAACAGGTGTGGCAAAAGCTTACGCCGACTTGATTACCATCTCAGGGTATGATGGCGGTACCGCAGCCTCACCACTGTCCTCTATTCATCACGCCGGCTCGCCATGGGAGCTGGGTCTGGCTGAGACGCATCAGTCGCTACGTGTCAATGGTCTACGCGATAAAGTGCGCGTACAAACTGATGGCGGTCTCAAAACAGGCCTTGATGTGGTAAAAGCCGCTATTCTTGGAGCAGAAAGCTTTGGTTTTGGTACCACACCGATGATTGCGGTTGGTTGTAAATACTTGCGTATTTGTCATCTAAACAACTGCCCGACAGGGGTTGCCACGCAAAAAGCTAAGTTACGTGACGAGCACTTTATTGGTGAGGCTGAAATGCTTATCAATTTCTTCAAATTTGTGGCAACTGAAACGCGCGAATGGCTCGCCGCTCTTGGTGTACGTAGCATGGAAGAACTGGTCGGGCGTACAGATTTGCTTGACGTATTAGAGGGCAATACCGACAAACAGCGTCATCTAGATTTAACGCCATTATTGTTTAGTCATCCTGCCAGTAGCGGTAAAGCGCAAACTTGTCAGGTTGAGCGTAATGAGCCGTTTGATAAAGGCTTGCTGGCTGAGCAGATGATTAGTGATATGCTGATTAATATCCGTAAAGGTAGTGGCGGTGATTATAGCTACTATGTCGGTAATTGTGATCGCTCTATCGGCGCGCGTATCTCCGGTGAGATTGCGCAAGTATGGGGCAATCTTGGCATGAGTGATATGCCAATTAAACTGCATTTGACGGGTACTGCAGGGCAAAGCTTAGGCGTTTGGAATGCAGGTGGCTTGCACATTGAGCTTGAAGGTGATGCCAACGATTACGTCGGTAAAGGCATGGCAGGCGGTGAGATTGTGATTTATCCGCCAAAAGACTCAAGCTTTAGCGCACAAGAGACTGCTATTATTGGTAATACCTGTCTCTATGGTGCAACAGGCGGCAAGCTATACGCGGCAGGTACAGCAGGCGAGCGTTTTGGGGTACGAAACTCTGGCGCTCACGCGGTCATTGAAGGCACAGGCGATCACTGCTGTGAGTATATGACAGGTGGCATTATTACTGTTCTTGGACGCACTGGTCTTAACTTCGGTGCGGGTATGACGGGCGGTTTTGCTTATGTACTTGATATGGAAGGCGACTTCTTTGATCGCTGTAACCATGAGCTGATTGACTTAAACCGCATATCGAGCGAGCAAACTGAAGAACATCGTATTCATTTGCATCAAGTCATTGAAGCTCATGTGGATAAGACAGGTAGCGCCTGGGGTCAGACGATATTGGCTGATTTTGAGCATTATGTTCGTAAGGTATATTTGGTTAAACCCAAAGCGGCCAACATTGCAACATTGCTTAAGACCACAACGGCTGATCCACAATAACTTGCGATTCGCTAAGGTTTAATTACACATTTAAGAGATTACCTCTCACTGCGCTGATATTGTAGGTAGGTAAGTGACAGTATTAATAGGTCTATTGACCTAATGTAGACGGCACACGTCAACTGTCACTACCCACTATAGAAAGCCCTATATAGAAGAGTAAGGCATTATGGCAAAACGCTTAGATAATAGTTTCCAATTTTTAGACGTACCGCGGCTTGAGCCGAACAAAAAAGACATTGCGATGCGCTCGACAGAGTTTGTCGAAATTTACAAACCGTTTGAAAGTGAATCGGTGGCGCAGCAGTCGCATCGTTGTCTTGAGTGCGGCAATCCCTACTGTGAATGGAAATGTCCGGTACACAACTACATTCCTAATTGGCTTAAACTGGCGACCGAAGGCCAAATATTTCAGGCAGCAGAGCTGTGCCACCGTACCAATACTTTACCCGAGGTCTGCGGACGTGTCTGTCCACAAGACCGCCTATGTGAAGGTGCTTGTACGCTGAATGATGGCTTTGGCGCTGTAACCATTGGCAATGTCGAAAAATACATTAACGATACGGCTTTTGCGCTTGGCTGGCGACCTGACATGTCAGATGTCGTCTGGACAGATAAAAAGGTCGCCATCATCGGTGCAGGGCCGGCAGGTCTTGGTTGTGCAGACATTTTGGTGAGAAATGGTGTAAAACCAGTCGTCTATGACAAACGTCCTGAGATTGGTGGCTTACTGACCTTTGGTATTCCAGAGTTTAAAATGGAAAAAGACGTCATGCGCAATCGCCGCGTCATCTTTGAAGGTATGGGTATTGAGTTTCGTCTCGAGACAGAAATCGGAGTTGATATCAGCATCGATGAGCTGTTAAGTGATTATGATGCGGTGTTTATGGGTATGGGCACGTACACTTATATGCGTGGCGGCTTTGCTGGTGAGGAGTTGGACGGCGTCTATGATGCACTAGATTACTTGATTGCCAACGTCAATCGTTGTAACGACTGGGAAAAAGATGCCGACGAATATATCGATCTAAAAGGCAAAAAAGTGGTGGTATTGGGCGGCGGTGATACGGCTATGGACTGTAATCGGACCAGTATTCGTCAAGGTGCAGAGCAAGTGGTCTGTGCCTATCGCCGCGATGAGGAAAATATGCCAGGCTCACGTCGTGAGGTCGTCAATGCTCGCGAAGAAGGGGTTGAGTTTTTGTTTAATCGCCAACCAACCGAAATCATCGGCTTAAATGGTAAGGTCAACGCGGTAAAAGTCGTTACTACTCATTTGGGGGCCCCAGATAACCGAGGACGTCGTCGTCCCGAGCCAATTCCTAACTCTGAGGAGATTATCCCTTGTGATGCGGTCATTATGGCCTTTGGCTTCCGTCCTAGCCCTACAGAATGGTTTGAGACACAGCAAGTGGCGTTAGACCCTACAGGACGCGTTGTCGCTTTAGAAGAGCAAACCTATAAGTTCCAAACGCAAAACCCTAAGATTTTTGCTGGAGGTGATATGGTACGCGGTTCTGATTTGGTCGTGACCGCCATCTGGGACGGTCGCCAAGCGGCTGAGGGTATTTTGGATTACCTAGAAGTATAGCTTTTAAAACAAGTCCTCTATGTAAAAATGCGGTAAGTATCGAAGAGTAAGTAAGTACATAAGTTTTGTCTATTTTGTACCCGCGTGCTTTGACCTTTAACGTCTTTTATCTTTTAATAGATAAAAGGCGTTATTTTTTGATGGTGAGTGAAGAGTTATAGTTAATTCACTCTAAAAATGTTATGGCAAAGCTGATATAAATTTTTGCAGCCTCTGTCTGCGCAGGCACAGCAAGCAAGAAAATTTCTATCGGCTTTGCCTACAGATAAAATACATGACACTTTTAGTTAGTATTGACTATATTAAATAGTAGCTGTCCGATCCATGGCTACGTAGCCAATCATCATCCAATTAATACTGTCTATTAAAGTTCTCTATTATTGTTATTTTTAGATTTTTATTATATAAAAAGAGTGATTCCAATTGAAACCGACTTTATGGCAACGATTTACCGCCCCACTTGTTGAGCCTTATGCGCGTTATCAACATGCTGACGTATTGCATGCGATACGTTTGGGCACAGCGGTGCTGACTGCGCTATTGTTGAATGAAGTTACCAATCTGCCGCATGGAGAGTGGACGACCATTACGGTGTTTGTCATTTTGGGTTTATTGCAATACCAAGGTGCAATTTATACTAAAGCAAAAGAGCGCATATTAGGTACCCTACTTGGTGTGGGCGTTGGACTTGGGTTTTTGTGGTTAAGCCAAGACATTGGTAATTGGATGTGGATATATTACTTACTTATCGGTATCATCAGCGGTATCATCGGTTATGTGGCAGTCAAGCAGTTGGGTTATATTGGTCTATTAACTGGTATTACCATGCTGATGATTGTTTCAAGCCCTGACCAAAGCAGTATCAGTCAAGATGGTCTGTACCGTGCCTTTAACATTTTGCTGGGCGCTGGAGTAGCAGTGGCGGCGACCTTAGTTTTACCCCTCAAGTCTACTTTGATGTGGCGTTTTTTGCTGGCAAGCAATCTTGAGACCTGTGGTAATCTATATGCCGGAGTCGGTAATCATATTGATGCTGACGTTTTGGTGCCCAAACCATTTAAATATACCAAGGCCACCAGCTCAGCAAGTCTTATTTATCCTACCAGTAGCTCCGTCCCTGATACACCAGTCAATAAAGCGTTGGTTAAGGCGCTACAAAAAATCAATAAGCGACTATTAGCGGTACGCCCGCACATTGCTGCGACAGAAAGAGAGTCGGGCATTGACAAAGAAACTTTGGAGACCATTCAGCGTACGCATCGAAATATTATCGGGACAATTGATTTATTACTAAGTGCCGCGCCGCGCCTAGCTAACATTGAAATTGATGATGAAAATCATATCCTATTGATTCATTATCAACATGAGCTGACCCAAGCCATGCTACACATGGCAGCAGTGCTGCGTAGCCCAAGTGATGAGGTGTTTCGGCCGATCACGCGTATCGCCGTATCAGATTATCCAAGTGTGCAAAATTTAGGGTTTGAATGGCAAGGCTATTTTTGGCTAACCCAAACCTTGCAAGTGCAATTACAGCGACTCAGTGATTTATTACAGACAACCAAACCGCAATGGTTTGCAGCTTCCGGTCTTCGTTACCAGCGACGCGAACAACGTCGAATCGAAAATAAAGGCGGCGAGACAGATCTACATCTATAAAAAACGCTAACCTTTAAAGTCAGCGTTTTTATGCTTATGCAACCAATTAATACGTGGGTTAATCGTTAAATAGAACGAAGTTGTATTAACGACCAGTTTTTAGCTTATCCCAATACTGTTGATAGACTTGTAGCGCTTCATCGCCCACATCTTCTTGGAACTCAGCTTTTGCCAGTACTTCTTTACTTGGATAAATGGCTGGATTGTTTTTTACTTCATCTGACATAAGCTCACGTGCCGCTACGTTTGGTGATGCGTAGCCGATCTCTTCACTAACGATTTTAGCGTTCTCAGGACGCAGCAAATAATCGATAAATTGATGGGCCGCGTCTACTTGTTTGGCATTTTTTGGAATGACAAAGTTGTCCATCCAAAGTATTGCGCCTTCAGATGGGTATTTGTAAACCAAGCTCGTTAGGCCCTCGTCATTGGCCATGACCGCTTCACCATTCCATGTCATACCAAGTGCAGTTTCGCCTTCAATATAGGGCATGCGCGTTGCATCTGAATTAAAGGTTTTGACGTTAGGCATTAAAGCGGTGAGCTTATCATAAGCCGCTTTAATCTCATCAGGATTGCTACTATTACCTGAGTACCCAAGCGTGAGTAGTGCCATGCCAAACACTTCACGCACATCATTGGTCAGCATGACTTGACCTTTGTAATCAGGGTTCCATAGGTCATCCCAGCTATTGACGGTCGCAGGATCAACGCTATCGCCATTGATGGCAAGCCCAGTACTGCCCCACATATAAGGGATAGAGTATTTGTTCTCAGGATCGACTTTAGTATTGGTAAACGAGGTATCTAAGTTACTAAAGTTACTGAGCTTTGACTTATCGATTTCTTGCAACAGGCCTTCATTTGCCATTTTTTCGACATAGTAAGTTGACGGCACAGCTAGGTCGTACTGACTAGAGTCGTCAAGCAGTTTAAGCTTGGCATACATCGCTTCGTTAGAGTCAAAGGTGGTGTAATTAACCGAAATACCTGTCTCTTCCTCAAAGCCATCAAGAATCTCTTGTGGCATATACTCTGACCAGTTATACAAGTTTAGGGTCTCATTGCTGGTAGCAGTACCATCAGTTGCAGCATTGTCAGAGTTACTACAGCTGGCAAGTGCCAAGCCGACAGCGGCGGCTAACAATGCTTTAGGCACTACAAGACTCATACGTCTGGCAGCGTGAGTAGAGACTTGTGAGGGTAGGTGTGAAGGTGATAAATGAGACAAAGTAGCTCTCCTAAATGGACAAAAAAGTAAAAATTGAGACATGTTAAGCAATGAGCTGCAATTTGACAGCAGTAACTATACTGTTATGGTCATCGTAAGCGATTATTTAAAGGGTAGTAGTCCGAATTTGTCTGGTTTTGATGTAAAGGTCATAGATGCGGTTGGGCACTACGATAACCGACAACCATGATATGATTGTCATCACTAAAAGCTTAGTAACTTTTAAATCTAAAACTTTATACACCCTAATATCTTAATAACATTACATAAAGGATGGATATGATGAGTCAGACCAGTACGGTTATTCCAGCGCTCTTAACTGGCAAAGTCGCCATCGTTACTGGCGCCAGTCGTGGCCTTGGGGCCCAGATTGCTCAGCAAATGGCTGCAGCAGGCGCTCTCGTCTGCGTGAACTATCTCAACAGTAAAGCCGCTGCTGACAAAGTAGTGGCAGACATTGAGGCGACTGGTGGACAGGCATTTGCTTATCAAGCGGATGTCACTGAGATTGAGCAGGTCAAAGCAATGGCCGACGAGGTCATTGCTCGTTATGGTCGCATCGATATCTTGGTCAATAATGCTTTGCCAAGTTATCAGTTTGATCCCAGTGCTGATTACACCAGTATTGAAACTGTCAAATGGACACACTTTTCTCAGCAAATGGATGGTATCGTCAAGGGCGCTGTTAATACAGTGCAAGCAGTATTACCACAGATGAAAGCGCAGCAAGTAGGCAAGATTATCAATATCTCAACCAACCTTGTTTATAATCCGGTCGTCACTTATTACGACTATACGACGGCTAAATCTGCATTGATTGGGCTGACACGTAATTTGGCCGCGGAGCTGGGCAAGTATGGCATACGCGTGAACTTGCTGGCAGGTGGACTGTTAAAAACCACGGATGCAAGCAGTTTAACGACTGAAGAGGTATTTGATTATATTGCCACCACCACACCATTACGACAAGCGACTTCAGTGGCTGACTTTGCCAATTCAGTGTTGCTAATGGCATCTGATTTGAGCTTAGCTATCACAGGGCAGTCCATCGCTGTCGATGGTGGTTTAACAATGCCTTAACAACACTTTAGTATGTTGGTGCTACACCTTGAATGCTATAAAACTTATAAAATTAGAAGAATCATGGCTTAATATAGTCAGTTTTTTCAAAATTAGAAGAGAAAAAATATGAATAACCGCAAACGTGCTGGGATTATTGCTGCATTAATTGGACTAGCAGGTTTTATGGCGATGTTTAATGCAGGTTCTCCGACCTCTATTGTGGACTGGCCAGTTGAGACCTATATGGGGATGGCCTTTACGATTGGCTGGTTAAGTAGCATGCCCAATTGGTTGGCTTATGTATTGGCAGCGTTGGTGCTTATTCTTATGATCGTAGGATTTTATAGATTTGGCGGCTGGATATATAGTTTGGTAACTCATAAACGTTAGGTGCTGGCGCAGTACTGTTTTCAATTTAACTCTTTTATTATGAAATGACGGTACTTAATTAACCCTTACATACTATTGATTGGCGATAGATTAGAAACATTCTAAT
>NZ_LNUO01000160.1:0-13013 GCF_001462175.1 Psychrobacter sp. ENNN9_III | reverse complement strand
AAATTTAGGCCCCGGGTTCCTCAAAAATTTGTTTTATAGGCCAAAACTGTTTGTTTCTATTTCTCAATTATGTTTCAATCTCAACCTTTTATCGGTGTTTTCATACACTTTAAACATAATCACTTTACTTAAACTTTAAATGGAGCAATGGCTATGCAAGGAAGTAATTTGCCAAATGGTAGTCCGCCAGACAGTAATTTTGATAAAGCAGCGCAAAACTCACGTATGCAAAAGTTTTTAAGGGGTGTTGAGTGGCTTGGTAACTTGCTACCACATCCTGTCATTTTATTTGTTTGGATGTCCGTGCTGTTATTGGTTCTCTCAGCAGTGATGTCTTACTTTGGTGTGTCAGTAATCGATCCAAGGCCAGAGGGCACAAGCGGACGTAGCGCTGATGGTATGATTGAAGTCGTCAATCTGTTAAATGGTGAAGGGTTAGCCCGTATTGTTGAAAATTTAGTCACCAATTTTACGGGTTTTGTGCCATTGGGTACAGTGCTAGTCGCTTTGTTAGGCGTTGGTATCGCTGAATACTCTGGCATGATATCAGCCGCTTTGCGTGGTCTGGTCATGAACGCTCCAAAGAAGATGGTGACCTTTACCATCGTATTTGCAGGTATCATGTCAAACACCGCCGCCGAGCTTGGTTATGTGGTATTGATACCACTGGCGGCAGTTATCTTTCACTCACTTGGTAGGCATCCGCTGGCCGGTCTGGCAGCAGCATTTGCTGGGGTATCAGGTGGTTATAGTGCCAACTTGCTATTAGGAACAGTGGATCCACTGCTTTCAGGGATTACCCAAGAAGCGGCTCGTATCATTGATCCAGCTTACACCGTTGGCGCTGAGGTCAATTGGTACTTCATGATAGCAAGTACCTTTTTGATCAGTGGCCTTGGTTATTTTGTCACAGAAAAAATCGTTGAGCCAAGCTTGGGTGAGTATAACCCTAAAGACGCTGATGATGCTTCCGTACTAGAGACGCAAATTGAAAAAGTATCGTCGCTGGAGAAAAAAGGGCTGTTATGGGCAGGTATCAGCATGCTCATATTCTGCTTATTGCTAGCTTGGACAGTGGTGCCGGCCGATGGTATCTTGCGTAATGCAGAGACTGGTATGGTATCAGGGTCGCCATTTTTAAAAGGCATTGTGGTCTTTATTTTTGTGTTCTTTGCGATACCAGGTTATATCTACGGTAAGATTACTGGTAGCATCAAAAGTAACCAAGACGTGGTTGATGCTATGAGTAACGCCATGAGCTCATTGAGTATTTATATTGTATTAGTGTTCTTTGCAGCACAGTTTACCGCATTCTTTAAATGGTCAAATCTTGGCTCAGTGATGGCGGTGTCTGGTGCGACCTTCCTAAGCGATATTGGCCTTACTGGGCCCTTATTGTTAGTTGGCTTTATCATAATTTGTGGTCTGGTCAACTTGATGCTTGGTTCGGCATCTGCTCAGTGGGCAGTAACTGCGCCCATCTTTGTACCGATGCTTATGTTAACGGGTTACGCGCCAGAGATGATTCAAGCGGCATACCGTATTGGTGATTCAACGACCAATATTATTACTCCTATGATGAGCTATTTTGGTCTTATTTTGGCGGTGGCGATGCGTTATAAAAAAGATACCGGGGTAGGGACGTTGATGGCGATGATGCTGCCATACTCTATGGCGTTTTTGATTGGTTGGACCATTTTGTTCTCTATATGGGTTTTCGTTCTAGGCCTACCTGTAGGGCCTGGCGCAGAAACCTTCTATCCTGCGCGGTAGTTGTTCGTTGAATAATAGCTAATAAAGTTTAGCCGTTACTCAAAATAAAAACCCTTGTCAGCTACTGGCAAGGGTTTTTTATGGATTACAAAAAAAGGGCTATGGGCAGTTTTGCTTACGCTGTCCTGATTACGACGCCACCTTAAATTGTTCAAGCACCTTTTGAATGCCATATTCTTCAATAGTCCCAGTGACGAAGTCTGCTCGCGCGATGAGGGCAGGCTGAGAGTCTCCCATGGCAACAGCAAAGCCGACCAAGTCAAACATCTCCAAGTCATTCATGCCATCGCCAAAGGCCATGCACTCGCTGACATCTGAAGAAAAATGCTGGCATAGGTCTTTAATAGCGCGTGCTTTAGACGCCTCTATGGGTAAGATGTCTGCACCAATCTGATGCCAATGCACCAATTTTAAATCGTACTGGGCAAAGTCGACGTCTTGCATTTTATCGTCTTGGTTGTTAAAAAATACTGAGCATTGATATACAGGGTTTAATTTGTAATAGTCTGGATCCACGATAGAGTTGGGCGTTCTGGCGTTGTATTCACGCAGGCGCTCATTTTCGTTTGACCAAGCAATATGCGTTGCAGAGTCAAACTTATGAATCAGCTTACTTGTCTGACACAGCTGGACGATCTTGTCGTTTTGTTCAGCAGATAAAGGATAATGACTGATAAGACCATGGTTATCAAAGCTATATTGTCCATTCATACAGATGATGGCGTCCAATATATTATCGTCCAATAATGCCAAAATATCATCTGGAATAATGGCTTTAGAACGCCCGGTCGCAATCACTAGCTTAATATCGGTCTTAGCCAGCGCCTCGAGGGTCGCCTTATTATGCTCAGCAATAATACCGTTACGGCTTAGCGTATCATCGATATCAAAAAATATAATTTTGGGGGTGGGTATTCTGTTATGCCTATCAGCATTCACAGCTTTATCTACAATAAACATGATTATCCTTTATATTTTAAACACTACTATGAATGGTAAGCCAATATCGCTTGGTACTGCTTGTATAAGGGTGTTTGTCATTATGCGTTTCATTCTACATAGTCAGTAGTATAGCAGTACATAGGTTCTGACCAAATTATGTAACACGTTGATTAGTTTATTATTTATAGGGGCTAAACATGCATATTCAAGGTATGCAGACTCGAGCATATCATTGATTTTTAGGTGTTAAACTATATTTATATTCTAAATATTTATTTAGATAATTTAAGTATTTCTAATGAGCTTTTGTGAGCTTTTGCTTTTTTTAATAAACGATTTTCTTAATAATAAGAGCGTTAACTGAGCAAACGTAACTGGTAAAAATAATTAACAAGGATAAGGCAATGGATAACTTACCTCAAAGCATTATTAATAAAAATGTTGCTGCCAAAGATAGTGCTATCAAAACCGGTGCAGATGAGGATTTGTTTAGCTTGTCACCGCGTCATCCTGAGAGTCGGCTTGAGATGGACTGGCTGTTCTTATTCAACAAGCTACCGCCAGACCAATGGTTTAGCGCAGATTATGCTTATAAGACATCAGGCTGGCTAAAAGTACATACTAACATACGCAAGCGTCAGCGTATCTTGACACAGATTAGTGTAGGTTATCAATCTGGCGAGTACGACTGGTCAGAGTATCGCTCGCAGATACTCAAACGTATCAATATGCATATCCTAAAATTGCATCAACATCATGGCGTAGAGGATGAGGGATTTTTCCCTGAGTTTGTGAGTATGTATCCGCAGCTACAGGCAGGGTTTGAGATATTGGGGTGCGACCATGTGCGCTTGGATGCGCTACTCGATAAGCTACAAGTGCAAAATGATACGCTGGCGAGAAGTGAAGCCGAGGATAAAGCGTTGGCAGAGCAATTACATCAAACATTGGTGGACGCAACCAACTTACTCGCGCAGCATCTGAGCGATGAGGAAGATTTGGTTATTCCTATTTTGGGGCTAAGGCAGGGTTAGGGATTTATATGTTGATTAAGAATAGAATACTTTGTAGGCTGGGCTTTTAGCCCAGATTACGCACTGACTATATATCAGAGGTAAAATGAGATGGTATCTACGATAGCTACAACTCTAAGAAATCACGGTAGATAAAAAATCGGTCGAAATCTAAAAGCTTATCGATTATATTTTATAATAAAGGTGTATCTCTAGTTTATATAAGTATTTTATAAATAAGGTTTCTTATGCATACAACGACAAGCCCTACTCCAGAAAGCAAAAAAAGAAATGGTGAGCATATTCTGATCAACATGACATATATCGCCAAAAATATCGATCTAGATTCGGGAGTCGAGCTGACTCGTGCACTTGAGTATTGGCGGAGATATTTTGAAGATAACAATATAGTTTCAGCTTTAGTCATTAGTGAAGGTTATTTCGTTCAAAGTTTTCAAGGGACAAGGCCTGCTATCAATACTGCCTTAGGAAAAATACTTGAGGAGCATTCAACCATTTTTCCTAATATCGTTAATATAGATGAAATAGAATCGCGTCAATGGAATGGGTTTTTAATCAAACATCTAACATCAAGCGCTGAAGATGAAGAGTATGCTCTAAAAAGCTTCTCAGCAGGTTCTGATTATAATCCTTATCTAATGACAAGTACTCAGATTGAAAACTTTTTGACAGCAGTTTTTGAAGATACCAAATCCAGCAAGTTTTAGACAATTAGTATCTTTTTACTATGTTGGTCATCTGTTTTAGCTTGCATAAAAAAGCCATCTATACCTTGTAGACGGCTTTTCGTTGAAAGTATTGTGAGCTTTACCTGTTAGAGACTAGAGCGCAAAGCATAGCTATTATCACCCAACCTCAACCCCAGTCACATTCTGAAAGCCTCTTGGCAGCTGTCCACCGCGATTACCACGACTGCCCGTATAGTTGGCCAAATCATTGGGCTTTAGCGTTACATGACGCTTGCCAGCGGTAATAATAAGGCTGTTTTGTAGGTTCAATGGCGTGATAGCCAGCACTTCTTCATCACCTTTTAGCGTGATCATTTTATTGCCTTTACCGCGAGCTTGTTCAGGCAAATCGTCTAGAGCGAATATCAATAAGTAACCTGCATTGGTCACGACAGCGATATGGTCAGGCGTGGTTTGTATTGCTTTATCATTGTCGTGATTGGTGTCCGTATTGGTATCAATACGTGCGACGGGAAGTAAACGGCTGCCAATCCCTAGGTTGATAATTTTTTTGAACGGCTGCCAATCCCTAGGTTGATAATTTTTTTGCCCGCTTTTTGATTGCTATCAAGATTGCCAAGCGTATTCACAAACCCATAACCTTGCGAGCTGGCAAGGACAATGCGCTGATCATTAGCGCCTGTTAATAGCTGCTCAAAGCTAGCACCTGCTGGCGGTTTTAGCACACTGGTCAGCGGATCACCTTGTCCACGAGCAGAAGCAAGGTTATGCGCATCGATACCATAGCTGCGACCGGTGCTATCGAGCACGTAAATTTTTTCGTTAGACTTGCCGCGTGCATACGCTTGATAGCTGTCACCTGAACGATAACTCATGCCAGTCGCATCGACGTCATGGCCTTTAGCGGCGCGAATCCAGCCAGCTTTTGATAAGATAGCGGTAATAGGCTCACTCGGTACCAGATCTGACTCTTTTAACGCCTGCGCCTCTTCGCGTTCTGCCAGTGGTGACATACGCTCGTTGCCGTGTTCTTTCATGTCGGCGGTGAGCTCTTCAATCATCAGATTGGTCAAGCTGTCTGGGTTGTCCAAGTACTCTTGAATAGTGGCGCGCTCAGCTGCCAGCTCGTCTTGCTCGCGGCGCAGCTCAATCTCTTCTAGCCTTGCCAGCTGACGCAGACGAATATCCAAGATAGCATTGGCTTGTATGTCAGTCAGATCATAGCCTTGCATTAATGCTGATTTTGGATCGTCTTCTTCACGAATAATACGAATCACTTCATCAATATTTAGATAAGCGATTAGCAGTCCTGCAAGGATATGCAGGCGTTTATCGATTTTATCGAGGCGATATTGCAAGCGGCGGGTGACTACTGAGCGGCGACAAACGAGCCATTCATCGAGGATTTCTTTTAAGTTTTTGACCTGCGGTTTACCATTTAGGCCGATCATGTTCATATTGACGCGGTAGTTGCTTTCTAGATCAGTACTGGCAAACAAATGGCTCATGACGCGCTCGACATCGACGCGGGTAGAGCGCAGCTCAAGTACGATACGGCAAGCGTTTTCATGATCCGATTCATCACGAATATCAGTAATCCAAGGCAGCTTTTTGTCCATCATAAGTCTTGCGATTTGCTCTTGGATTTTGTTGCCTGAGACTTTGGTCTTGCGATTTGCTCTTGGATTTTGTTGCCTGAGACTTTGGTAGGGTAGCGCATCGATGATAACTAAATTCTTCTCTTTGCTATCGATATGATAGGTCGCGCGCATTTTATAGCTGCCACGACCGCTTTCATACATTGCCTGTAAGTCTTTTTTACTGGTGATGATCTCAGCATGCGTTGGTAAGTCAGGTGCTGGTATCGACTGAGTCAGTTGCTTAACAGACAGATCAGGGTTTTTGAGCAGACGAATCGCCGCACGCACCACTTCGTTTAGATTATGCGGCGGAATATCGGTTGCCATACCGACAGCGATACCAGTCGTACCATTTAATAAAATATTAGGCAGGCGAGCAGGCAGGGTAACGGGTTCCTGTATGGTGCCATCGAAATTGTCTTGCCAATCGACCGTGCCTTGACCGAGCTCAGCAAGCAAAGTATTAGCATAGGCAGACATTTTAGCTTCGGTATAACGCATAGCGGCAAAGGATTTGGGGTCGTCAGAGCTCCCCCAGTTACCTTGACCAGTAATCAGCGGATAACGATAGCTAAATGGCTGCGCCATCAGCACCATCGCCTCATAACAGGCGCTATCGCCATGCGGATGATATTTACCCAATACATCACCGACGGTACGCGCAGACTTTTTGGCTTTGGCTGAGGACTTTAGGCCAAGCTCGCTCATGGCATAGACGATACGGCGCTGGACAGGCTTGAGGCCATCAGCGATGTTAGGCAGCGCCCGATCCATGATGACGTACATGGCGTAGTTTAGGTAAGCTTGTTCAGTGAACTCTGCTACCGATCGGGTATCCATCGGCTCACTTGGGATAATGGGAGCAATCTTATTATCAATAACATCGGACATAAAGTAGGTTTCGCTTCTGTGTTTTTAATTAGTATGTTTTATATAGTGCATTTTATGTGCCGCACCGCATTGGTACAAAATTCACATAAGAATAAGGTAGCGTTATCCTAAAGGATATTACATCAATTAAAAAGGGATAATCTAGAATAGACGACAAGTCATGACGTGCTGATATAAACCAGTATAGTCGCGCTTACTATGTATTGCCTTGCTATATATAAGATGCCTCATAGAAAGAAATAAGTAACATTATAAGGTAATAGCTACCCATTTAATGCTAAGCGTTAGTGTAAAAAACGCTTAAATTAAACCTGTATATTATTGATTTTATAGGAAATAATAAACGTCAAGCAACTTTGCGAACTCTAGTGCCAATCTTTTATATTGAGTAGTATGTACAAAGTGTGTATGTTAAAGAACAAAGGAGTATTTACCACTGAATGCGTAAACTCATGAGGAGAAACAAGATTATGGACAATCAAGTCAATTTAACCCGTCGTAACGATAAAGTCTGGCTCAAAACCTATGAAGCGCTTGGGCTAACTTACGATATTGACATGCCAAGCGATGACACTTCACTGATAGACATTTTTGAGAAAAGCTTTCTTAAGTACAGTGACAAGACGGCATTCGTCTGCATGGGTTCGTCGATTAGTTTTAAAGAAGTAGACTTATATAGTCGTCAAGTTGCCGCTTATTTGCAATCACTTGGGCTGGTCAAAGGCGATAAAGTCGCAGTCATGATGCCCAATATTTTACAGCTGCCCGTTACCGTCATTGGTGTACTGCGAGCAGGTCTGACCTTAGTCAATGTCAATCCACTATATACCACAAAAGAGCTTGAGCACCAGCTGACTGACTCTGAATCTAAAGCACTTATCTTAGTCGAAAATTTTGCCAAAACCTATCAAGATATTGGTCGCAAGGTGGTGGATCATGTGGTCATCACTGGTATGGGCGATCTGATGGGCACGTTAAAAGGCCTTATGGTCAATACAGTTGTACGTCACGTCAAAAAAATGGTACCGCCATATAAAATCGCCAATAGTGTCGAGTTTAAAAACATGCTGAAGCAAAGCTCGGCAGGCAAGTATCAACGACCAAACAATATCAGTCTCAATGACGTGGCCGTATTACAGTATACCGGCGGTACAACTGGCGTGGCCAAAGGTGCCATGCTAACCCACAAAAACTTAGTGGCCAACCTTATTCAGTCCGATACCTTTTTGGGTAGTGCTTTTGATGAGTTTGAGAGTAGTAACGAGCAGCCTGTCATCATGACCGCTTTACCGCTATATCATATTTTCTCTTTTACTGTCTGCGGTATGTTTGGGATTTATCGCGGTTGTATTGGCTTACTGGTACCCAATCCACGTGACATTGATAGTTTATTAAAAGCTTATAAAAACAACCCGCCAGCATTTTTTCCAGCGGTAAATACTTTATTTAATGCGCTGGCTAACAACGATGAGTTCAAGTCGATGGATCATAGTAAGCTGCGCACGTCGATGGGCGGCGGTATGGCAGTCCTTAGCTCAACAGCAGAAAAATGGCGTCAGGTGACGGGCAATATTATCGTTCAAGGTTACGGGTTGTCTGAGACGTCACCAGTTGCAACAGCTAATCCACATAATAGTGCTACGTTCACAGGCAACATTGGCGTACCGATGCCAGGTACTGACGTTGCTATTTTAGATGAAGCGGGTAATGAGCTTGAGCTGGGTGAGCGCGGCGAGATTAGCGTTCGTGGCCCGCAGGTTATGAAAGGCTACTGGAATCGCGATGATGCGACTCGTGAAGTGATGACCGATGATGGCTTTTTCCGCACTGGCGATATTGGAATTATGGATGAAGAAGGCTATGTCACCATCGTTGATCGTAAAAAGAACATGATCTTAGTGTCAGGCTTTAATGTGTATCCGAATGAAGTCGAAGAAGTGATGGCTGGTCATCCAAAGATTTTAGAGTGCGGTGTCATTGGTGTTGAGGATGAAAAGAGTGGCGAGGTTCCAAAAATATTCGTCGTACGCCAAGATGATAGCCTTACTAAAGAAGATGTCCTTGCCTACGCTAAAGAGCATTTGACTGGCTATAAACGCCCCCGTCATGTTGAATTTATTGATGAGCTACCAAAATCGAACGTTGGTAAAATTTTGCATAAAGACTTACGTAAGCTTGAAGAAAAAAATTAAGAATCTTAATATTCGACATTTGAATGCGGTTTGAGGGTTTGGCTGTCATAGATAGCGGATGTTTAAACAATACTGTTTTTATCCATTATGGTGAGACTGTTTAGAGACAGTCTTGCCGTTTTTATTGAGTGAGCTGTAGTATGAATATAAATAAGCGCAGTACGAGTCGCTGTTATCTATAAGGCACTATAAGGATAGATATTCCAATAAGGGGATATAGACTGCCTCTACATACAATTATAGAGAGTTTTTTGCAAAACTGTTATAGTACGGACGCATACAACTAAGCGGACATTGGTTATTATTGTCTGGTTTTTAGTGACTTTATGTTCACAAATAATGATTCATAAACCTAATACTTTTATCATTATTATATTATTCTACGTTTTTCATTGTAGTACTTAGGAAAAGTTATGACTGACAATGCCAACAATAGCGGTACTAATAAAAACGCGCCAGACCAAACGTCTGTTAATAGTGGCAATGACCATGCGCATAAGGACGAACAAATGATGTCGGATATGACAGCGTTTCCTACGATGCCTACTATCCCAAGTGATAGACCATGGCTTGATGCTTATGAGCGTTATAGTATCGATGCAACTATCGATATGCCTGATGATGAAACCTCTTTGCTTGAAGTGTTTGAACGTAACTTTCGACGTTATGGACAAAAAACTGCTTACATCTGTATGGGCGCATCCATTACCTTTAAACAACTGGACCTATATAGCCGTCAAATCGCAAGCTACCTACAGTCATTAGGGTTGGATAAAGGCGATAAAGTTGGCGTCATGATGCCAAACATTTTACAGTATCCGATTGTTATGCTCGGCATCATTCGTGCAGGCATGGTATTGGTCAATGTCAATCCGCTATATACTAGCCGCGAGCTATCACATCAGCTACATGATAGCGGAGCAAAGGCATTATTTATCGTTGAGAATTTTGCAAAAACCTATCAAGACGCTGAGGATAAAGGCCAAGTCGAGCATGTGATTGTCTGTAAGATTGGTGATATGTTGGGCTCAGTCAAAGGGGTGGTAGTCAATCTAGTCGCACGCCATATCAAAAAGATGATTCCAGCTTATAATCTACCTGATAGTATAAGTTTTAAACAAGCGTTAGGAGCGGTATCTGCCAGTAAATATAAGCGTCCCGATTTGTCATTAGATGATGTGGCGTTATTACAATATACTGGCGGTACGACAGGTGTGGCGAAGGGCGCTATGCTATCGCATGGTAACTTGGTTGCTAACATGCTACAGATCAGCGTTCTTATCAATAGTGCTTTTGAAGATGACATCAATAGCGACGATGTGATTTTGACCGCTTTACCGTTGTATCATGTGTTCTCATTTATGGTTTGCGGTATGTATGGTATGTATCAAGGTTTTACAGGCCTATTAATACCTAATCCACGCGATTTAGATGGTCTGATTAAAGAGATGGATAAATATAAACCATCATTTATTCCTGCCGTAAATACCTTGTTTAATGGTTTGGTGCATAAAGACAGCTTTGCTGAATTGGATTTTTCCAATCTCAAAGCCTCTATCGGCGGCGGTATGTCAGTATTGCCAAGCGTGGCTAAAGAGTGGCACAAAATTACAGGTCTGCCTATTGTAGAAGGTTACGGTCTGTCTGAAACTTCGCCAGTAGTCGCTTTTAACCCGATGACCATTGCTGAGTTTACAGGTAAGATTGGTATTCCAGCATCCAGTACTGATATCGTACTAATCGATGAAGAAGAAGAGGAAGTCGCTATCGGTGAGCGCGGTGAGATCTGCGTCAAAGGGCCACAAGTGATGATTGGCTATCAAAACCGTCCTGAAGAGACTGCAAATACCTTTACAAAGACTGGCTACCTAAAAACAGGTGACATCGGCATCATGGACGAAAAGGGCTTTATCAAGATTGTCGATCGTAAAAAAAGATATGATCATCGTCTCAGGCTTTAACGTCTATCCAAATGAGATTGAAGAAGCCATGAGTGAACACCCAGACATTGTAGAGTGCGGCGCCATTGGCATACCGAGTGATGAGCGCGGTGAAGATCCCAAATTGTTTGTGGTCAAAAAAGGGGATGTCACTGAAAAAGAGCTGCTCGATTTTGGTAAAAAGCAATTAACAGGCTACAAGCGTCCGCGTCATATACAGTTCGTCGATGAGTTGCCAAAATCAAACGTCGGTAAAATTTTGCGTAAAGAGTTGCGCAAAATGGAAGGACTAGAATAGAGTAAAGCGATCATTGATGGCAGTACTCACTTTACTCTCATTGTGTTTTTTGTCAAAATCACCACGTAATAACAAGTACTTATATTGCTATTGCGTGGCTGTCACGTTAGGATATCTCAAGTTTTAGGTCTGCTACTTTCCATCTTGTCTGATTGTTGAGTACTTTTTGATGAGTTATTAAGCACAGCCAACCGATCAATAAGCCATTAGCAGACCGCTATTCTTATTTTATACCACTACTTTTATAGTATTGTCCTAGGGAATTTTATGCGTATTGATAACCGTGAGCTTGACCAACTTCGTTCGATTAGTTTTGAGCGCCACTATACCAAGCATGCCGAAGGGTCAGTGTTGGTCAGCTTTGGCGATACCAAAGTGTTGTGTACAGCAAGCGTTGAGTCAGGGGTTCCACGCTGGTTAAAAGGCAAAGGCAAAGGTTGGGTTACCGCTGAATATGGCATGTTACCGCGCGCAACCAATACCCGTAATCAGCGTGAAGCGGCTCGTGGTAAGCAGTCTGGTCGTACTCAAGAGATTCAACGTCTCATCGGTCGTAGCCTCCGTGCCATGATTGATCTTAGTAAGCTTGGCGAAAACACAATTTATCTCGATTGTGATGTATTGCAAGCAGATGGTGGCACGCGCACGGCTAGTGTGACTGGTGCTGCTATTGCTTTGATCGATGCGCTTGAGAGCATTCAAAAAACCAAAAAACTAAAAGCCGACCCCTTGATTGGTCTGGTCGCTGCAATCTCTGTCGGTATGAAAGATGGTAAAGCTTATCTAGACTTAAATTATGAAGAAGATGCCAGCTGTGATACGGATCTGAACGTCGTCATGACGCAGAAGGGTGAGTTTATTGAGCTGCAAGGTACCGCTGAAGAAAAGCCATTTACCCGTGCCCAAGCTGATGATATGTTAATCCTTGCTGAAAAAGGAATCGCTGAGCTTATCAAAATGCAACAAACCGCCCTTGGCTGGTAGACTCGTTACAAAGATTATTTGATACAATATATGAACAACTGTTCAACTGTCGTAAACAGACAACTGATATATTTATTCGTTAATAGGTAGCAATCGATAGGTAATAATGCATGTTAAAGCTAACCGATGATGGCGCCAAGATTACCCTACAGGATCAGCCACCCGCAGGGGACAATGGACTGTTTTGGTTTGGGTCAGCACTGCTAGTTGGTGCTGTAGCAGTGGCCTTGGCGATGAGCCTATTACCAGAGCGTTTAGCGATTGGCGCGCTCGCTTTATTGATTGTAGGTAGTTTTATCTTTAATCGACAACGACAACAGCGTAAAAAATCTATGAGTGGTAATATCAGTAGCGGTGTCTTGTGGGTACGCGTAGGCGAGCTGGTACATGACAATAACGGTCGCCGCGACCATATTACTCTAAGCGATGGTGATAAAGTCACTCTCTTTGGTGAACAGATCCAAATTGTTGATACAGACAATGTGCGTAAGTACCATATCAGTGGCTTTGATACGGCCCAAGAAGCACAGGCAACCAAAGCGATATTAGAAGGTCAAGCACTTAATAAGCGTCATGTTAATATTAAAATGAATGGTGATTAAGACTTTTATCAAACGATTTATCAAATGA
>NZ_LNUO01000016.1:0-8828 GCF_001462175.1 Psychrobacter sp. ENNN9_III | reverse complement strand
AAAAAGACGCCCTATAATAAGAGCGTCTTTTTTGTGTTAGGCAGTTTTTAGAATATGTCGATAAGTGTACTTGATAATCAATACGTAATAGAGTTTAGCCTAACATCGGCATAAAGCTTGAGGCCAAACCGCCGATAAACATCTCGAGTAAAAGAAAAGCAATAAAGGCAACCATCGGTGATAAATCAAGCATGCCTAGGTTTGGCGTGATGCGACGAAACGGCGCTAAAATAGGCTCAGCTAAGTTGATAATGATGCCAATGATAGGGTGCTCAGATCTGGTGAATACTACAATCCAGCTCACAATAATAGAACCAATGACCAAATAGCGGCACATACGTAAAAAGTCTAAAATCAAACTGGTGGTACCAGCAAAAAACAGCGGCGCAGGTGCTATACCTTTATGCATCAGCGCCGCTTTGCCTGAGATATCAATGAGACGGATTAAAAACATTAATACAATGGCCGCAATACTGATACGCCCTTGCGCGACTGTCGGAAAGATACGCCCAAACGTATCTACAATGCGCGTGGCCTTGTAAGCAGGCGCAATCATAGGGTTTCTCTCATCCATCCCAGCAAACTGCAGCATAAAACGGATAAATACCAACATCATAGCGAAGGTAGTCACTAAGTCAAAAATTTGCAACAAGGTGTTGTTCATAAAACGCTACTCAATGTGCCACGGATAAAGATTGTTAAAATGGTGGCTTATTTATATTAAAAAAGAATTTTATTGCTCCAAATTCTTATTTATTTTCTGTACTAAGGGCCTGACTACGATCGTAACAAGCTTGCATAGCTTCACCGATTTGACGTCCGATCTCATTGGCTTGCATTGACTCAATTGCCGCTTGGGTCGTACCGTTTGGCGAAGTGACCTTACGACGTAGCTCAGCAGGTGTATCATCACTATTCATCGCCATTTTGGCAGCGCCCAGCATCGTTTGCATTGCCAGTGATGACGCTTGTTCTTTATTCAAGCCTAAAGCGACGGCGCCATCAACCATCGATTCGATAAAGTAAAACATATAGGCGGGTGCTGAACCAGAAACTGCCGTCACGGCATGCATAAGCGTCTCATCATCGACCCACATGACCAGTCCTGAAGCTTCCATCACTGCGGTGGCCAATTGCTTTTGTTCTGCACTAATGTTATCTGTACCGTACAGACCAGTCGCACCCATCTGAATCATCGCAGGTGTATTTGGCATCGCACGTACGATATTGCTATAGCCGCCCAGCATGTCTGACAAAAGGTCCGTCGACAAGCCTGCTGCCACTGACACTACCAATTGTTTGTCTAGGGCATCAGCAAAAGCACTGACAACAGGTCTCATGACTTGAGGTTTTACCGCTAGGACAACGACATCAGCATTAACAACAGCAGCTTTTGCATCGGCTGTTGGATCAACCGCATTCAACCCTTTAGCAACCAATTGCTCACGCACCTCGCTACTAGGGTCAGCAACCGTAATTAGACTTGGTTTGACATCGCAAGCGATAAGTCCACTTATCAAGGCTTGCGCCATGTTTCCACCACCGATAAAGCTGATTTTTTTATTATCTAGTATTGACATTACTGCTCCTCACTCACAAAACGCAAAGGTATTCAAAGATGTAGTTTCTAACAATATAAAGTATATTATGATCATTAGTGTGACCACTGAAATGACACTTAGTCTACCATACTGCCACGAGCATTAAAGAAATTTATCTATAGCCCAATCACCTGAAAAAATCGATGAACGTAACGATTTTATTGCATACTGACTATATGCTTAAGATATTTTTGATAGCACTAGCTAAGAAAACACTATCATTTGTAACGTTTGCCAACGCCTTATCAGTCCCTAGTACCCAACTTTCAAATGGTGATACTAGCAATAACGGCAAC
This sequence comes from Psychrobacter sp. ENNN9_III, assembly GCF_001462175.1. Taxonomy (NCBI): domain Bacteria; kingdom Pseudomonadati; phylum Pseudomonadota; class Gammaproteobacteria; order Moraxellales; family Moraxellaceae; genus Psychrobacter; species Psychrobacter sp. ENNN9_III. The sequence continues at coordinate 6,931 of NZ_LNUO01000016.1, read as the reverse complement.
GCCTCATCTTTATGAGCGAAGACAATACTGACAACCACCAAGCTATCACGCAGCCAGACAGGCACGCCCAGTGTTTGATAGAGTTTTTTGCCCGCTTGCGGACGAGTGGCTAGCGTGGTTTGAACGCGCTGCTGCCGCCCTAATGGTGTACACGTCAGCTCAATCTTATCTTTATCGCTTATAATATTATCGCTTATAAATCTATCATTTATAAAGTGTATCAACGTATTGAGCGCGATTTTTAATTGCCAATTGGCACCTTTGCCTGTGCGTAACGTCACCATCATGGCATGTTTTTGAGGCAAGCTTAAACAAGGTAACGTTTGGGTGTGTGCAGTAAGTGGTAGCGCTAGCCATGTAAGCCAACTACTGCTAAGACGATATAGCTGCTGACGATAACGGCGGATAGTATAAGTCTGCTTACTGCCCTGCCAGTCTAATTGGGTTTGATGGTCGTGATCATTACGCTCAGTTAAATTCAAAACATTATCTACAAGTTGCTTAGTCGGTGGCAGTGGTTCATCTTGCGTGAGCCAAGTATGTATGAGTTGGCGTTGACGATAGATAGGCAATGAGTGCAGTTTATCGATATTTAGCACACGTTGCGCTGGTGGACAATTCAACGGAATAATAGCGGTCTGCTGCAAGTCTTGTGCGGCTTGATCGCTCACGATAGCCTGAGCATCCGCGAGTAGCTGCGCACTGCGAGCAATATTATCAATAACATTTGAGTTATACGTAGCAAGTGCTGGCATGATATCGCAGCGCAGCCCACTCCGCACATTATCACCGCTGTCATTGGTAGGGTCATCGATATAAGGCAGCTTTAATTGCCGAGCATAGTGACTGATAGTAGAGCGACGTACCGACAGCCAAGGCCGCCACAGTATGTTGCGATGCATGCTTTGGGTCTGCACTCGCCACGCCTGCATACCTGACAGGCCATTCACCCCTGCCCCTTGAATCAAGCGCATGAGCACCGTCTCAGCTTGATCATCAGCATGATGGCCCAAGAGTAGCACATCATCTTGATTAATATGGGCGCGCATATCACGATAACGTGCCAGCCGCGCCGCTTGCTCATCATGACCGTCAACTTTTGCCATTAGCACCTGACACGGTAGCTGCTGAGCGCGTGCCCAATTGGCGACATGCTCTGCCCAATAACCACTATCTACTTGCAGTCCATGATCAACATGCAATAATTGCGGCAAAAACGGCAGCTTGCCCTGTCGGTATAACTGCACACATAGCGCAGCTAATGCCAACGAATCTCGCCCACCACTACATGCCAGCCAAATACGCCGACCGTGTAATTGATTACTATACTCAGCCATACTAACCAATAATGCCTCTGCCAGATTATCATCGATTGGCAACTGAGCTACTGGCTTGATAGGATGGTTTAGAATAGCGCGACTGGTCATAATCAATCTTATATAGGTAAATTTAAAAACGAAAAAACGCTTATATAGGTAAATTTAAAACGAAAAAACGCGCCATCAAGTAGCGCGTTTTTATTCTATCACTTTTTATTCTATCACTAAGAGTAACCGCCTAGGACCAAACGCTTGTCATCAAACAAAAGTAATAACAAATCAGTATTATGCTACACAGCTAGCAAGGCAGCATGACCTCTGAATTAAAGGTTTTGAGCTTTTCGTAGCGCTGCTCGCAACGAGCGTCTGCATCCATGTCTTTGATTTCATCAAGCTGTTCTAGCAGTAGCGCTTTAAGAGAGTTCATTACTGGCTGTGGATGGACGTGTGCGCCTTCACCTTCTTCGATGACCGCATCAATGAGTCCCAGTTGATACAAGTTATCTGCATTCAACTTCAAAGCTTCACTTGCATCTTTCGCTTTTTCTGCCGTTTTCCATAGGATTGAAGCACAGCCTTCAGGAGAAATAACGGAGTAAATACTGTTTTGCAGCATGTTTACTTTGTCACCCACCCCAATTGCCAATGCACCGCCCGAGCCGCCTTCACCAATGATAGTGACAATAATAGGAGCTTTTAAACTCGAGAATACAGCAATGCTCTCTGCTATCGCTTGCGCTTGCCCACGCTCTTCGGCACCAATACCAGGGTATGCACCTTGCGTGTCGACAAAGGTCATTACGGGAATACAAGTCATTAGGGAATATTAAAACGCTCTGCCATCTTTACCAAACGTATGACTTTACGATAACCTTCAGGGTTTGCCATACCGAAGTTATGAGCAATGCGTTCGCGCGTACTACGACCACGATGTTGCCCAATGACCATGACTGGCATACCATCCAAGCGGGCCAATCCACCTACAATTGCTTTGTCATCGGCATAGGCACGGTCACCATGCAATACATCAAACTCTGTAAACAGCTGATTGACATAGTCCATAAATAATGGACGTTTGGCATGCCGTGCAAGCTGAACGCTATCCCAGACGGTACTCATAGACGTTTCCTTTCTATCGTTTTGTATAATTTATATGTTACTACGTGTCATGAATTATTTGAGGCTAAATAAAGTACAGTTGTAAACTCAATAAAACTTATAGTAGCACAATTTATATACTGTGGCATTTAACAATGCTTTTGTAATGTAATTAATTGGCTTAATTAACTAATCAACGCCCAACGTCTAGGCAGATAACGTGGCCTCAATTACGTTGAGCTTAACACCCCATTTTGCAAACTGTTCAGTCTCTACACAAAGATCTGAAAACAAGAATGCATAGTGCTTTTTGTCGGTACTGACAGTAATTTGCCAGCAGTTGGTATCCGTGATGACAAGGCGCATGTCAGGTAGATCATACTCACTACGGCTATGATGCGCTAAGACCGCAAGCCTTAGTAGTAAGCATAGATAGACCAAATCATTACCGCCAATGATACATGTCTGCTCAAGCATATCGCTTTTGAGCTTGCGTCTATGGTTGAGCATCAGCTGTGCCATACGCTTTTGGTCGACTTGCGAAAACCCCGGAATGTCCGAGTATTCAAGCAAGTAAGCACTATGCTTATGATAACTGCTATGGCTAATTGCAAGACCAATCTCGTGCAGATATGCTGCCCGTCTCAATACGTCAGCATCATCATTGGTCAATTGTAAGTCATCTTTGACTTGTTTGAACAAATGGCGGCTGGTTCTAACCACTTGTCTGGCTTGTTTTTTGTCCACTGAATAGCGTTTGATTAATGCAAGTACACTACGGTCACGGACATCCTCACTAGCCAAACGTCCAAGCATGTCATACATTACTCCTTCTCGTAGCGCGCCATCAGAGTAAACGATAGTCTCAATGCCAAGCACTTTCATCGTAGCACGTAGTACCGCTACGCCTGCGGGAAACACTGCCTTACGGTGCTCTTTCACACCTTCTAACTCAATGTCATTTACATCACCGATTTTGATAAGCAGTTTTTCTAATTTTTTGACCCCTTGATAAGTGACGCGCTCTTGCTCATCTGACCAGCCTTTAGATACCAGCACATTACGCACGGCTTTAATCGTACCACTAGAGCCAACCACACTACTCCAGCCTGTCTTTTGGTATTGGCCGTTAATAGCCAGTACTTCTTTGCGAGCCGCAACGATAGCACGATTAAAATTCTCTTTGGTAATTTGCCCATCTGCAAAAAACTTCTTTGTAAAGGCCACACAGCCCATCTGTAAGCTTTCAGTCAATAATGGATCGAAACCTTTTCCAATAATAAACTCAGTGGAGCCGCCACCGATATCGATAACCAGACGCTTATCACTACTAGCATTGGTGTGAGAAACACCAAGATATATCAGTCGCGCCTCTTCACGTCCAGAGATGATTTCAATTGGCTTGGGTAGTATCTCATTGGCCCGCTTTATAAAATCATTGGCATTTTTCGCCTGGCGCAGCGCATTTGTTGCAACGACACGTATGCGCGAAGCAGAGACTGAGTCCAGACGTGCAACGAAGCGGCTAAGACATTCTAGACCTCGCTTTTCAGCAGCAGCGCTTAAGATATTATGTTCATCTAATCCTGCTGCTAGCTGTACTTTTTCGGACATGGAGACTACTTTTCGCACTTCTCCATGATCAAGACGAGCAATAGCTAAATGAAAGCTGTTCGAACCGATATCGATAGCAGCCATCAGTTCATCATCAGCGAGAGGCGAATCTATAATGTCATTACTAAGCGTAGGATTGAGCATAGGAAAAATCGTTATCCTGTAGGATGGTGTATAAGAATATAGTCGTAACCACAAGTGTTGTAATAGATAATACTTGCTTTGGATATCAAGTTTACAAGCCTTAAATTTTTAACGTAGTGTCGCAGACAAGCTTTGCTATTAAAGCATTTCTATTAAGGTACATTCAATAACTTGTGTTCATTATAACCCTTTACTACATTCTAAATAAGTCATATTATTAACCAGTAACATTGATAATTTAGAATGACTATTAATAGCTGTAACTTCTATCTTGGTGTCTATTTTATTGTTGAATTACATTGTTGATCTTCCTTTATTGATGTAGTCACCAAGTATTGATAGTTCTCTGTTAGTCCAAATAATAAGCAAAGGAAGCTGCCATCATGAATCAATCTACCCGTACTCAATCTCGAGCTACTGCCAACATAGAGACAAAAGATGCAATTGTTGGCACAGATATCACCAAAGTAGACCCTGTCTCTGAGCAGGGATTTTACGATTTTTATTTAAATGAGCATCAAAACATTATTTGTCGCCGTCTGCATTTTGCTGGTAGTAGTTTTGGTTTATTAGGACTAGCAAAGTCGGTTAAGACGCGCTCGCCAAAACCTTTACTCAAAGGTATTGCAGCAGGGTATGCTTGTGCTTGGGCTGGACATTTCTTTTTTGAAAAAAATAAACCAGCCACGTTTAAATACCCATTACAAAGCTTCGTCAGCGACTTTCGTATGTATGGTGACGTCTTGCGCGGCAACTTAAGTTTAAGTGACCGCAAATATGATAAAACCGAACGGAAATAGTTTACTGGTACTTTTTCACACTACTAACGTAAAGACTTACGCAGTATCTTACCTACCGCAGTCTTAGGTAGCTCATCGATAAACTCGTATGATTGCGGGCGCTTATAACCTGTTAAACGCTCGCTTGCAAAAGCCTGTAACTCCTCTACGCTCAAGTTTGCCTCTTTTTTGACCACAAAGGCTTTTGGCACCTCGCCACTATGCTCATCTGCAATACCGATTACCGCCACTTCAAGCACTTTTGGATGCGCGGTCAATGCCGCTTCTACTTCATTAGGATAAACGTTGAATCCTGAGACTAGTATCATGTCCTTTTTGCGATCCACTAGCGTCAAAAACCCTTCTTCATTCATTACCCCGATATCACCTGATTTAAAATAGCCATCTTTGGTAAAGGTGTTGGTATTATCTTGTTGCCAATAACCGCGCATTACTTGTGGGCCTTTTATCCCTACCTCTCCAGGCTCGCCAATCGCACATGCTGAGTCATTTTCATCAATGATTTTGATATCCATCATGGCTAGTGGCAGACCAACACTACCATTAAAATGGCTAATACCAGGTGGGTTAAAAGAGATGACAGGAGAAGTTTCAGACATGCCGTACCCTTCATTGATAATCCTACCAGTGACTTGTTGCCATTGATCAGAGACCGCTTTAATAATCGCTGTACCGCCACCGATAGATAGCGCCAAGCGACTAAAATCAAGGCTGGCAAACTTTGGATGATGCAGCATACCGATAAACAAAGTATTAACCGATGGAATGACATGTGGACGATGCTGCTCAATGGTCTTGACTAGCCCATCGATATCGCGTGGGTTGGTGACCAATATATCCTCCCAACCGCCATAAATTCCCAGCAAGCCGCAAACGGTAAAAGAGAAGATGTGATAGAGCGGCAACGGGTTGAGTATCTTAATCTGCTCGCGACGTCCCGCTTCAATCGCACTGCCAAACATCGCATAACACTGACAGACATTGGCCATGACATTATAGTGCGTCAGCATGGCGCCTTTTGGCTTACCAGTCGTGCCCCCTGTATATTGTAATAATGCCAAATCTTCGCGCTCGATGGTGACGTCTTTAAAGTCTTCTGCGCGCTGCGATTGTAAGATATGCGCAAATTTTATATAGTCCTTTGAGTCTAACGTATTAGCCGCCGCTGATTCTATTATGGATGAGTTGTCGGCTGGCTTGGCGCTAAGCTGACTTAATAAAGCTATATCATTGTCAGAGGGGGCAGCATGCGGATCTATAGAACATCTTACAACCCATTGCAGCTGCGCCTTGATGTCATCGTCTAGCTGCTCATAAGCTGAGTCCATGCCCTCTAGGATGATAAGACCGCAAGCTTGTGCATCTGTCAGCTGATGCGCCAACTCATAGTGGGTATACATAGGATTGACATTGACCAGTACCGCTCCTGCCCGCAAGCAGCCGAGCAATACCACGGCATACTGCAATATATTGGGCAGTTGGACAGCGATACGATCGCCTTTACTGATGCCCTGCGCTTGTAAAAAGGCGGCAAAGCGACGACTGGCGATATCTAATTGCGCAAAACTCAACGTGGCAGGACCCATACTAAAGGCCACAGAGCCGCTGTGCTGATCAATCTTTGGTTGTAATAAATCTAGCAGGTTATGCTTATCTTCTAACACATTTAGATTGTTTCTTAGTCCGTACTTCTCATACGCGGCTTGCCATAATGGAGGGACGGTACTACTGGGGGCATTATTTTCAGAACTGGTATTCATCAGTTGGCATCCTTGCTCGTGATCATTGTTAGCTTCAGAATAGCACAATTTATTCTCTGTTTTGCAAACGAGTAGAGTATGGTCTCTTTTGGCTTCTACTCAATTTTTATGGTGAACGCGACTCAAAGTAGGAGCCGATAAATCACAAAGTACAACAAAAATTAGCCACAAAAAAACCAGCACAGTGGCTGGGAAA
>NZ_LNUO01000159.1:0-15123 GCF_001462175.1 Psychrobacter sp. ENNN9_III | reverse complement strand
TCCGACTATAAGTAGTTGGAGGCCTTTTACGTTAGGTAATAAGGTGAACATTCAAGAATGGACAGGCAAACTACTGGATAAAGCTAATGCCAATATTAATAAGGCCACCGCCTAGTATCAACCAACCAAACATAATCGCTCCCAAAATAAGCGGTCTAACGCCTGCTTGCTTGATGGCGCTCAAATGAGTGGTTAGGCCTAGCGCAAACATGGCCATCGTCAGTAAAATATCATCTAACAAAATCATATTTTGCTCAAAACCCTCAGACATTGGTACCCATGTATGCAGTATGACAATAGCAATAAAGATAAAAGCAAACCAAGGTACGCTGACTTGTCTAATACGCGCTATAAACGATAATTTTTTATCGCTGTTTTGATTGTCGCCTTGGGTCAAGGCAAACGATAAAACCAGTAAAAATGGCGCGAGCATCATGACGCGTATCATCTTGGTGACAACTGCGGTATTACCAACCTCAGTGTTTACTGCATTACCAGCGACAACAACCTGTGCCACTTCATGGACAGTTGAGCCAGTATAGACGCCGTATTGCTCGGCACTAAGCCAAGGCTGTAACCAACCAAGGTGATACAAAAACGGATAAAGCAGCATAGCTATAGTACCAAACACCACCACTGTTGCTACTGCAATCGTAACCTTGTGCGCCTCAGCTTTGACCACTGGCTCTGCCGCTATGACCGCCGCTGCACCGCAAATACTAGCACCTGAACCAATCAACAAAGTGGTTTTTTTGTCAACCTTTAACCACCTTGTGCCCAGCCAATACGTCAGTAAAAATGTCGATGTCAGTACCAGTGCATCCGTCATAATCGCTGGCATGCCAACGCTTGCAACTTGTGTTATTGTCAGTTTAAAACCATAAAACATAATGGCAAGTCTTAAAATTTGTCCTTTCGCAAAGACCACGCCCGCGTTTAAACGCTCAGCAAAATTAGGATAAATCGTATTACCAAGGATCATTCCAAGCAAGATAGCCAGTGTCAAAGATGACAGACCAACGATATGTCCATTCGACCACGTATTTAAACTGTTATTAAGCCATAAACAAAATAAGCTTCCAATCAGCACCACAATAAGCCCTGCCAAGTGACGATTGCTTGGAAAATAGTGAGTCATTGTTTGGGTCAAAGCATGCATAACAGACGCATCCTACTATCAATAATCAAGATAAGAATAAGCTTATGAATAGACAGTATAAGCCAACTTAAATTATAATAAAAACAGATTAATAAGATATAAACTATCGAAATTTTAGGTTAATAGACTTAACTTAAATAATTGATGTAGGATGCTATTCAACCATGAAAAAACCAATGCAGACGTTACCCAAGATTACTCTTAAACAATTGGCAGTATTTGTCAGTATTTATCAGACGGGTAGTACTAGCCTTGCCAGCGAAGCGCTGTATCTATCACAGTCGGCAGTCAGTAGTGCATTGACCGAGCTAGAGGCGCGCTTACAAATGCCTCTATTTGAGCGAGTAGGGCGTAGGCTTAATCGACATCCCAATGCCCACCCTGTTTATGTGCAAGCACAAGCAATCTTAGGTCAGTCATTAACGCTTGAGCAGTATCATAAGTATCAAGCAGGGCAGATTCACGTCGGTGCAAGTACGACTATTGGCAATTATGTATTGCCACCGCTGCTAGCTCAGCTGTATAAAGCGCTGCCAGAGGCCAATGTCGATATGTATATTGCTAACACCCAGGAGGTCGTCAACGAGGTTGAACAGTTAAATATTGATATTGCTTTAGTCGAAGGTATGCCGCGTCCGACAGACATAAAGGTCATTGAGCAGCGAGAATGGCGTACAGATACTCTAGTAATATTCGCTAAACACAATAGTAAATGGCTAACCCACTGGGCTAAGTATAGTGAAGACGAACATTGTTATAAGTTGACTATAGCGCAGTTAGCGAAGTTACCATTATTGGTACGTGAAGCAGGTTCGGGCACGCGGCAGATTATCGATGAACAATTACTTAAGCATCTGCCAGATGTCAAAGTCGTCATGGCGATTCAGCAGTCAGAGGCGATTAAAAATATGGTCAGTGCAGATATTGGGCTTGGCTGCCTATCGCAGCATGTGATTGAGGCAGAGTTGGCAGCGCAAAAGCTGGTACAAGTAAAGGTAGCAGGCATTGATCTGTCACGGACATGGTGGTTGGTTTGGCACAAGGCTCGTCATCAAAGTCCAATCTGGCAGACCTTTATAGATATTATTCAAGCGCAAGGTAATTAGAGGTACAGTTTAAGCGTTAAAAAAGCGCACCTTAGACAAGTAGCTACAGTGCGCTTCTCTCATTCATTAATAAGCAATATCTATATCAAATTTATTAGCTACGTTTTGATACTGGCTTATCAAGCCTGACGACTAAACTATCACAGGGTACGTTTGGTAAAATATTATCTGCGGTTGCACCGCTGAGCCATGCAGCAATACCATGGCGTTCATGACGACCGATGACCAGCAGATCAACATCGTTTTTATGGCAATAATTGACGATACCTTCACTGTTAGAAATGGCAGTCGTCACTTCAGAGTTTACCGCATTTAATTTGTTGCGCTCTAAAAACTGTGCTAGTTTTGCTCGCGCTTCTTGGCAGCGCTCATCATCGATCTCATCATATAAGCTTGAGGCAGGTACCAATTCATAACCAAAGCCCACCATGGTATCTTTGACGATATGCAATACCGATAGCTTGGAGCCAGGACGATTATCAACGATGCGTTTGGCTTTTTGAGCCACTATATCGGCATCGGCTAATAAGTCAGTGACTAGTAAAATATGTTGGTAACTCATGAGGGTCTCCTCGTAGCAAGTAGTCTTAACTATAGCACTACTGGTGACTGCTGTTAAGTAGTAGATTGTGCTCTTTAAAGGCCTTACTTAAACCAATAATGCATACTATTTAACAGCATTTAATCAGCTACAACCTTTTAAACAAATGACCATATGACTATGACAGTTTTACTCAAGCACTGGCTGATCAAGCTTGACCACCAAGCTATCACACGGAGCGTTAGGCAAGATGTTATCTGCCGTTGCCCCAACCAACCATGCAGCGATTCCGTGACGCTCATGACGTCCGATAATCAGCAAATCAACGTTTTTTTCATGACAATAATTGACGATACCTTTATCGTTAGAGATGGCAGCAGTCACCTCAGAGTTGACTGCCTGTAAGTTATTACGTTCAAGAAAGAGCGCCAGCTTGGTTCGCGCTTTTTGCCAGTGCTCACCATCGACATCACCTGACAGGCTGGACGCTGGTACCAGCTCATAGCCGAAACGTACCATGTCGTCTTCAACGATATGAAGTACTGATAATTTAGCTTCAGGAGAGCCTGCAAGGATACGTTTGGCTTTTTGGGCAACCATATCGGCATCAGATAGCAAGTCGGTAACCAATAAAACATGTTGGTAGCTCATAATGTGCTCCTATTAATGAATACCTTAATATTAGCAGTGCTGACCATCTTTGTTAAGGGTTAAAGCCATATTTTAATTGTGGTTATTGTTACGTCAGTAAGGGTTTAGCGTTCGTGGACTTGACTTATCAATGCTAAAACCCCATCTATAAGCGCTAAGTCAATTTTTAAATAATTCGCTAATAACCCATGTTTGATCACTAAATTTTAAAAACATTTGGCACAATTTTGAGGCTAGACTCTCATATTTACCCAGCTCATTGGGGCGCTATCTACATTATATTATAAGCTATAAGGACAACTATGACTGACACACCGTTTACTGCTGACTTAACGTTGCATCCAGCGTTTGAGCTGATTGAGCATCGCCATATTGAAGCACTATCAATGGATGTGCTGATCAGTCAACACATCAAAACTGGCGCGATGCATTATCATTTAGCGCATCCAAGTGATGAAAATGCGTTTTTGGTGGGCTTTCGCACCCAGCCCATGGATTCAAAAGGTGAAGCGCATATCTTAGAGCATGTGGCCTTGTGTGGTTCTGAGAAGTTCCCGGTACGTGATCCGTTCTTTTCAATGATTAAGCGCTCATTAAATACGTTTATGAATGCGATGACCGCTGCTGATTGGACAGCGTACCCCTATGCCACCCAAAATAAAAATGATTATTTTAACTTGCTTGCCGTCTATCTTGATGCGTCGTTTTTCCCAAATATTCATCCGCTTGATTTTGCCCAAGAAGGTATTCGTGTTGAGCTCGACGAAAATGATAAGCCGCAGTTTAAGGGCATCGTCTTTAATGAGATGAAAGGCGCAATGAGCGGTGAGATTGATCAGTTATATCATACAGTCGCGCATCATTTGTTCCCAACGACGACGTATCATTACAATTCAGGTGGCGATCCTGCTGATATTCCAGACTTGACCCATCCTGAACTGGTTGAATTTCACCGCAGTCATTATCACCCGTCAAATAGCGTTATTATGAGCTTTGGTAATATTCCGGTGGCTGAGACACAAGCGAAAATCCACGACGATGCCTTAGCTCAGTTTGAAGCAGGTAAAAAACACGTATCGCGCCCAGAGCAGCGTTTGTCTGCACCGATTAGCGCTGTCGATACTTATACCGCTGACGAGACTGGACCTGATCAGACCCATCATGTAGTAGCGTGGTTACTGCCATCGATTACCGATCCTAAGCAGCGTTTGGCTCTGCGCTTATTAGAAGGCGTGTTGGTTGAGCACTCAGGTTCGCCATTACGTGCGTATCTTGACAGTCATCCACTGGGCAAGGCACCAAGTCCATTATTGGGGCTTGATGACAGTCATTACGAGATGGTTTTTTTATACCGGTCTACGTGGTTCAAACCCCGAGCATGCCGAAGCGGTAGAGCAAGGTATTATTGATTTGCTGACTGAAGTTGCAAGTAAACCAATCGATGATGAAACCATTGAAACTATCTTGCACCAAATCGAGATCGATCAGCGCCATATCGGTGGTGATAGCATTCCTTATGGTCTAAATTTGATGTTAGAAGGCTTTAGTACCGCCATTCACGATGGCAATCCTATTGATGTCTGGGAGGTCGATGAGCATTTACAGTGGCTACGTGAACAAGTAAAAGATAAGCAGTGGCTGCCTAATTTAATTAAACAGCATTTACTCGATAATCAGCATCGTGTCCGCGTCACACTAACGCCAGATAGTGAAAAATCAGCCCGTTTGGCAGCAGCTGAACAGACTCGTCTTGATACCATCGCCATGGATTTGACGGCTGATGATAAAGATATTTTGCATAAACAGGCATTGGATTTAGCAGCGCGTCAAACTGCACCCGATGATGTCAGCCTTTTGCCAAAAGTTGGCCTAGAAGACGTACCAGCGGATATCAGTTTTAAGCAAGGCACACAAAAGCCTGTGCGTTTAAGCGGGCAAGACAGCACCTTGTTTGAGTATGAAGCAGGTACCAATGGCTTATATTATTATCAAGTCATTGTGCCGTTGACTGATGCGATCGGTGAGCATAACCATGATGAGCTACCCGTCAATGAAGTGATTAATCATCCACTGCTGCCTATTTACCTAAGTTTGCTATCTGAGCTGGGTACTGACTCCTTGAGTGCGCATGAGCTGCAAGCTAAGCAAGCTGCGCATTCGTCAGGCGTGACGGCGCGTATTAGTCAACGTACCAGTATTGATGATAGCCAATCTATCAGTAGCTATTTTGTCGTAGCAACGCGTGCGCTCAACCGTAAGCCTGAAGCGATTGAGCTGCTAAAAGAAGTTATGGAACATAGCGTCTTTACCGAGCATGACCGTATCAAAGAGATATTACAGCAGCGTCAAGCCAGCTGGCAATCGAACCTTGCAGGATCGGGCCACGCTTATGCCATGCAAACGGCCAGTCGTGGTATGAGTCGCCAAGCGCAGCTAGAATATGTACGCAGTGGTCTGCCCGCCCTCAATGCGCTTAAAGCATTTTTGACGCAAGCAAGTACGGATGAGGCGCAGTGGGACAAGTTGGCAAACAGCTTGATGGACTTACATCAGCGTTTGATCAGTTTGCCCAAGCACGCCGTTCTCATTTGTGAAGCGGAGCAAACCGAACGTTTAAGCAACTTGATTGTTGATAGCTGGAAAGACAGCAGTGCCCAAAAGCTGGCTGAAAAGTTGAAAGATTCTGATGCTGGTATTGAAGATAATATCCCAAGCGAGTTTGCAGACTTGCAACTTGATCCGGCATTAAACGGCGAACAAGACGCGGTGAAAACCATAGAAAGTGGTACTACTGCCGATGTTGAAGATTTAGCATGGCTTGTACCGACCAACGTCTATCATAATGCTAGCGTTTATACCGCTCCGGCCGCTGACCATCCAGATACGGCAGCGCTTATGGTATTAGCACCTTACTTACGCAATGGTTACTTGCATGGCGCTATTCGCGAGCGCGGCGGTGCTTATGGCGGCGGAGCTGGTTACGATGCCAATGCTTGCGCATTTAAGTTCTTTAGCTATCGTGATCCGCATTGTGCCGAAACCTTTGCGCACTTTGACGCCAGTATTGAATGGTTGTTAAGTGAGCCGCAAACGGATGAGCAGCTAGAAGAAGCTATCCTAGGAATTATATCAGGTATGGATAAGCCAGGTTCTCCAGCAGGCGAAGCAATTAAAGCCTGTTTTGCTGATCTCCACCAGCGTAGTGCAGACTGGCAACGTAAGATGCGTGCCGCTATTTTGGCAGTGACGGTCGAAGACTTACAGCGCGTGGCCAGGCAGTACTTGCAAGGACAACAGCATGTACGTGCGGTACTCGCGCCCTATGATAAAGAAGACAGTATCAAAGATCTAGGCTTTAAAGTTTGTAAAATCAAAAGCTAGAGCAGTAGAGGCTATGAGGTAGTAAAAGACAGTAAATAGCATACAAAAAGCCAAGCGTAATGCTTGGCTTTTTGTTATTTTGCGTCCAATTCAATAGCGCTTGATACTTTGATCCTTACCGATAAGGTCTTGATGAATAGGAAAGTCAGACAAATCATCGAACTGCTTACGATCTGCAAAATAGCTGGTCAATGTACGGCGTACTGCCTCAAAAGCAATATTGTCCCATGGAATGTCTTCTTCATTAAACAAAGCACAGTCCAAGCTTTCAGAACCAATGCCGTAAGCGCCATCCTTTAAATCAGTCAAATAAATACTGTAGATTTGGCCAATATCCGGAATGTCATAAATACAGTACAAATGAGGATTAAGGACAACAGCGTCGGCTTCTTCAAAGCTTTCTCGTGCGGCACCCTCAGCCATGGTTTCACCATTTTCCATAAAACCTGCTGGTATGGTCCATAAGCCATATTGAGGCTCGATAGCACGGCGACATAGCAGTACTCTGTCTTTGTGTACTACCAAAGAGCCACAAATTACCTTTGGGTTTTCGTAGTGAATGTAGCCACAGTTTGGGCATACCAGACGCGGTACATTATCAGTAGCTGGTATCTTGCGTTCTGCTTCATGACCACATGCTAGACAATAGCGCATATCAACTGCCTTATTTTGATGAAATAAAAAAGTGGTAAAAGTTGCTGATTTTTAGGATATTTTTATCGACATAGTGCTTGTAGCTTTTATAAGTATAGCCAAAGGGTATGACTTTAGGTCTAAACACTATTTTAAGCTTAAACGTTGCCTTAAGTACGTTGTTTTAAGATAGCATAAAATAAGGCTATGCTGAATAATGGTAACATGAACACGTCATTTATCCGCAATAGAGCAAACATGACTCAGATATTACGTTAGTTATTTACCCATATAAGAGATGACTGGCTTGATAAAGAATAGCCAGTCACGTAAAAGTGGGGTAGTGATGAGCAGACTGCGCTAATCTAAGCTACAAAGAACGATATGGCTTAGCATGACCTAGCAACACTACCAATATCTTGGATAATGTCTGCCTCTACCGATGTTGTTATAAATGAGGGCAACGACAACCAAGGCGAGCGCGCCTACCAGTGTTGGGGTAACCAAAAAATGCCATTTGACACCGCCAAGCATGACAATTAGTGGATTTGAGCCTGCAGGCGGATGCGGTACCCGAAACAATAGCATAAGTGCAATGGCAGTACCGACAGCGAGTGCCAAGCTCCACCACTCAATACCAAATATCGTCATAAATGATAGACCCGTAAAAGTGGTGATAAAATGACCACCAACAATATTTCTTGGCTGAGCGAATGGGCTTTCTGGATAAGCAAAAATAAGCAAACAGCTGGCACCAAATGAGCCCAAAATCATAGCAACATTTTGCCAATTGCCAATCAATGCCAAGGCGGCGGTTGCTAATGTACCGCCAAGCCAAGCCAGTCCAATGATAACTAAGGGCAGTCTTTGCGGGCAATCATCAATTCTGCCTTGCATTTTATTCAACGAAAAAATCTTATTCACTAGCGCTTCCTAAATACTATACTGATAAATTTAGTGACTTGATTTACGATAAGTCTTCTTCTTTTTGAGATTTTTTTATAGAAAACCTGACTGATTGATACTTAACCATGATAAAGATATAGGCCGATTATAATGTTAATACCTTCGCAGTCTGCACAATTCGATAAACTGTCAGTCGCTGTCCCCACGTTTATTCGTCATCCTACGCTCAGAACATTGGCTGAGCGAGTACAGCATGAGACTTTAAATGCTGTCACCAGTCCAGCGGTATATCATTCTTACAATACCTCCCGCAGTGCTCGTATTTTGGACAGTCTATACCAAACGCCAATCGCCGATGCGTCGATATTGGTGGCCATTACTCATGAGCGCCATCCTAAGCTATTACTGACACGTCGCGCCGCCCATATGAATAGTCATGCAGGGGAGGTCTCCTGTGCTGGTGGTAAGTATGAAGTAGGTGACGGCAACAATGTTGTCACAGCCTTACGTGAAGCTTGCGAGGAGACGGCGTTACCACCAAATAAAGTGCAGCTACTGGGTCAATTACCTATTCAAACCTCTAAAAGCGGCATGAGTGTGCGTCCAATCGTGGCGCTCATTACTCCAGGTTTAGTATTGGTGCCTGAGATGGGAGAGATATCACGCATCTTTTGGGCAGATTTTGAAACCTTGCTTACTCAGCCAACTGTAGAATATGCAGTAGAGTATGCGATGCAAGATCAAGTTGCGACGATGCTTACGCCCAGCTGGCAAGTAGATGGTGAGACAGTATGGGGGCTAACAGGACGCGTCATCGCAAGTCTACTAGAAACTGGGTTTGATCGGCAGCTTGAATGGTATTACCGTATACAAGACAGCAGACTATAAAAGTTGTCAGCTTATAAGCGCTTACGTATATTTATCTAATAAAAAAGCATTACTTAGGTTTTTTGTGGATTTATTATAGTTACTGTTCGCCTTGTTGATAATGTTTTTAGATATTCTATTTACTACTAATAATATTCGCGACCTATAATCGATATTAAATAAAGTGGTTACAAGGCTCCATGATGCGTGATTGGTACAAATTTTACTTATTTGTTGTTTGTCAGCTGGCACTTTTTATTGATAATAATCATCGTTTTTCTTTAGCCACCAGTTCATATTATCCTGACGCTTAGCGCGAAACTGCTCAAGCTTGTCAGCAATGCTACTATTGTGCTGGCGGGCTGTATCAAGCGCAAACAAAATAGGTACTGAGGACAACACCCCGAAACGTATCTTTGATTTGGGCAGATCTAGTCCATCGCCGATATCATCACCGACTAAGGTGCGTGTCACACTGGCATTCACCATCTCAACGAAGCGTCCACGTCGATTGTCCTCGCCCATTAACTGACGTGGCAAGTCGTGCAAAGCTTTGGCAAGTGGCCGACCCATCTTAAAGTCAAGCTGTTGAATAGATAAATAGGTATACAGCCACTCCCAGCACGCAGATTCATCCTTCGGTAAGCGCTGTAAGTCAACGCCCATCCAATAACTGGCAAGATTCCACAGATGCAAGATACCTTCGGCTTCTTCTTTGCTAATACGTGCTCCCAATAACTGCAGTCCGCGCATAATCAATAACGAAAATTGCAAATGGGTAGCGATCATGTCTGTCTGATTGATGGGAATGCCCCAATAGGCCGTATTCCAAGTACCATCCGGATTATGATGCTGATCGGCATTTGGTATAACACCTTTGGCCGCGTTGCCTTTGCCTTTGAGTAAGTTTTGCCGTACCAAGGTATGAATTTGGCGGACGTTGATAGACTGTCGCCAGCCCTCAGATCCAATCGCCAAGACATGATCAATAGGCTTGCGGTTATTGCGCGCGCTAGAATCTAGTTGCGGATGTTCAGATACAGCCAGTATATAAGCATAGGTACGCATTAAGCGTGGCAATGCATCGTGCATCAAAGCGCCAGTCTGGATGAGCGGTAAGGAGAGAGCAGGGATACTATAGCCTGCCATGAGCGCAACATTACGCAGTAGCCAGATGAGCATTAGCGGATAACGGCGATAGGCGACTGCCCCAATCTGTGCAAGCTTGGGATCAAACCAATCAGGATGGCTACTAAATTGCTCGGTTAACAAGCTAAATGAAGGGTTGGTTGCAAGATTGACGTTTGGCTGGTCATCGATGATGAGTTTTTGTAAGGGTTTTGCAAAACGCACACCGTCAGTTGCTAAGGCATCTGCTAGTGGGTCCCCAATGTCGTAGCCAGCCACCATCTCATCTAACAATGATTGTGAGACAGTAAAGTCTTTAGGTAGCAGGTAACGTCTGATACGGCGCAGAACTTGTAAATCACTATGATCTGTAATCGCAGTAGTACGCCCATGACGTTGATAGCTCTGTACAGATGCTTTGTCTGATACTAGCGGATCACTAAGCGTAGCAGAGTCATTAACAAAGGAGTTTTTGGGTTTCATATTTATAATGTACCATCATGTCGGCTGCTAATGGTAATCAGTTGCCATACCAGCTGTCATAAACCATTGGCTTAAATATTAATGGCGTGTTAAATCTACTGATGTACCGCTAACGCTGTCTTTTAAGCTTAATTTGAGCATAATATAGCCGGCAACACCAGATACGATCGAGCCCATAATAATACCTAAACGCTCATCGAACAATGATGTGTCGCCTGCAAATGCCAGACCTCCGATAAACAAACTCATCGTAAAGCCCACACCGCATAATAAGGCTGCACCATAAATCTGCTTATAATCCATGCCTCTTGGCATGGTCGAGATACCAAGTTTAAAGATGAGCCAACACATGACCATGACACCTACTTGCTTACCGATAAATAGTCCTGCGGCGATACCAAGGGGTACTGAATGGAATAGCTCAGCGAACCCTGCGCCTTTAAGCGAGATGCCCGAGTTGGCAAACGCAAATAGTGGCAAAATACCATAAGATACCGTGTTTTGTAGATCATGTTCAAGCTCCTCAAGCGGCGAATGTTCAGGGTCCGTACGGTCAAACAATGGAATGAATAACGCTAAAACAACGCCTGCTAGCGTTGCATGAATACCAGATTTGAGCACTGCTATCCACATAATAACGCCAATGAGTAAATAGGGCGTGAGGCTAGTAATATTTCGGCGATTAAGTAAATATAAAAAGGGCAGACATAAGCCTGCGACGGCTAGTGAGCTTAACGATAACTCGCTTGTATAAAATAAAGCAATGATTAAAATAGCACCGATATCATCAAAGATAGCAATAGATACCAAAAACACTTTTAAGGAGTTAGGTACGCGGTTACCAAGCAGACTTAAGATACCTAGAGCAAACGCAATATCGGTTGCAGCAGGAATAGCCCAGCCTTTCCAAAACTCAGGTTCGTTGTAGTTAAAAAGTAGATACACAATAGCTGGCACAATCATACCACCCACTGCGGCACCAGCTGGAAGGATAATCTGTTTAACATTGGACAACTCGCCAATAAGCACTTCGCGTTTGAGCTCAAGCCCAACTAAAAAAAAGAAAACTGCCATCAAACCATCGTTTATCCAATGATGAGCGTCTTTGGCAATTCCAAAATCGCCTATTTGAATAGCAACAGGTGCGTGAATAAAAGATTCGTACCAAACATTGAGAGGACTATTGGCGACAATCATGGCTGCGATAGCTGCCAAAGCTAATACAATACCACCTGAAGCATCGAGGTTAAAAAATGCCCTAACTTTTTGTATTGCCATATCATCCTCATTTGTTAAATACATACTATAAACGTAAACGTCTATCTGACAGCTTTGTAATATCGCTGATAGCTCGCTTTAGTTTCTCATAATTTCATCAATATAAACAATAAAATGCGTTAAACAATATATATCAGCTTATCGCATTCTATTATGACAGGCGATACAAAAACGATAACAAGATTGATAACGCTATTACGACCTAATAAATACCTTAAGTCTATCTTCTTTTTCGGTGTTTTTTCATTACTAAAAAGTATTCTATGTTTTGTGATAGATACTGACAACCGTTATACATAAGATGCAGCTGTCTTAGGCAGATTCGCGAGCGTTATCATAAATTATAATGTTATAACATGATAGTGTTTACAGACAGATATTGCTTATGGACAAATAGTCCTTACAGACAAATAGTATCTACCGTTAAGTAGGCATATAGTCATGACAAATCTAACAAGCTTTGCTGCGCCTTTGGTCTTTTTATAGTTTTAACTTTATAATAAGTCGCTTTTCAACCAACACTTCAACCTATCCACTATTTTATTTTAATATTTATATTGATATTAAAGGCCGCTTGACTGGCGGTCTAGTGTTTTTGGCTGTTTTTATGAGAATTTTATAACAAGGCCATCTCTATGGACGTATCTTTAACCCTAGAAATTATTTTGATGCTCACTGCGGTGGCAGCGCTCGCTGGTTTTATCGATGCCATCGCAGGTGGTGGCGGACTGCTTACCATACCTGCGATGCTACTGGCTAATATACCACCAGTACTCACCTTAGGCACCAATAAGTTACAGGCTGCCTCAGGTGCGCTTGCGGCCTCCATTACCATGGTTAAAAAAGGAGTGGTCAAACCTCAACGTATAAAGATTGCCATTATTGCAGCTTTTATCGGTTCAGTCATTGGTACTATTGCTGTGCAATTGTCCCCGCCTGATCTTCTAGAAAGGCTGATTCCATTTTTGATCGCTGCTATTGGAATTTATACCTTGTTTGCCCCTAGACTTGGTGAAGTTGAGGCTGCACCGCGTATCTCGGAAAGTAAGTGGCAAAAAGTCGTGGCGCCATTGATTGGATTTTATGATGGTTATATAGGACCAGGTACGGGTATGTTTTTTGCACTTGGTAATGTCGCTTTACGTGGAAGGCAGATTATTGAAGCGACTGGAGCTGCCAAAGTATTGAACTTATCTACCAATATTGGCTCGCTAATATTTTTTATTTTAGGTGGCAATGTGCTTTGGAAAGTGGGGCTGGCGATGATGGTTGGTCAAACGATAGGCGCTTATTTTGGCTCGCATATGGTAGTCAAAGGCGGTAGTAAGCTGATTCGCCCAGTGATTGTGTTGGTATGCTTGGCAATGTTGACTAAATATGTGTTCGGTTAGGTTTATAGTCAATAACCGCCAATGCTCTACAGTTACTATAAAACAGCTACAAAACCAAGTTATAAAAAACCCCAAACTAATCAGTCTGGGGTTTTTAACGTTTTATAATATTAAGCTGTCCTACTATTATATGTAGTTACTTGTATGCGTAGCTACTTACGGCGATCGACATCATCGTACTCACTACCCATCAATCCATCGCTAAAGACTTGTGAGAATTCACGCTCATTGTCTTCATCAATATGACCATCAAATACATCTTTTGCACCAGCATAAGGATCGTTGTAAATGGCAACATCCATTTTGTTTTCTGACTTTGCCACAATCGTTGTCACCGCTGCATCACCGCCAACGTTCACTGCTGTACGCAACATGTCCAAGATACGATCCACACCTAAGATAAGACCAATACCTTCAATAGGTAAGCCTACTTGAGCAAATACCATCGATAACATGATTAGACCTACGCCTGGTACACCTGCTGTGCCGACAGAGGCCAATACTGACATTAAGATAACAGTCAGATATTCGGTAATGCCCAAATCAATCCCATAGATATTGGCAATAAAAATGGTCGCAGTACCTTGCATGATAGCCGTACCATCCATGTTGATGGTCGCCCCAAAAGGCACAGTAAACGATGCAACTGAGTTATTGACCCCCATACGCTTGGTTACTGTGCGTAAGGTAATAGGAATGGTGGCGTTCGAGCTTGACGTACTAAATGCAAAAATCTGCACTTCGCGCATCTTGGCTAAAAAGGTCTTGATTGATAAACCTGAGAATAGCTTGAGCACGATCATCATCGTAATAAAGAAATGGAAAGCAAGAGAGCCAACCAGTACAGCGACATAACCGAGTAATGACCAAATAAGATCCAAACCAAGCTCAGCCATTGCCTTCGTTAAAAGTGCAAATACACCATAAGGAGCTAGGTTCATGATGATAGTCACCATCTTTAAGATGACTTCATTGATGAGCTCTAAACTTTGCACTAAGCCTTTGGCAGGCTTACCGACCATCAAAATACTAATACCAATCAAAATGGCAAAGAAAATAATAGACAACATATCGCCATTTGCCATCGCGCTAATGGGGTTGGATGGGATAATGTTGGAGAATACGTCAAGTAGTGGCGGCGCAGATTTGGCTTCAAAAGCGGCTTCGGTTCCGATATCCATCCCTTTACCGATGCCGAATAAAATACCAAGCCCAATCGCAGTCGCAATCGCTAAGGCCGTTGTCATCATATAAATAAGAAAAGTCTTGGTACCAATACGGCCAAGTAAGCGAATATCACCGATACCGCAAACACCGCAAATAAGTGAGATTAATACTAAAGGTACCACCAGCATTTTTAGCGAGTTAACGAACAGCTTACCAATAATGGCAAAAAATCCATTCGTTACATAGGTATTAACAAAGCTGCCTTCACCATTAAGTCCGGAATAATTCAAAAATAAACCCAGTATAATACCGAGTACCATGGCAACAATAATCTTGCCCGTCAGTCCCATATTTTTCCACATAACTTATATCCTTGGTATACGTAACTTTTGGCAATAAAACTGATTATTAAATTATGATGACTAATATCAT
>NZ_LNUO01000158.1:0-7609 GCF_001462175.1 Psychrobacter sp. ENNN9_III | reverse complement strand
CAAGACTGCCCTAGTTTGACAGCCTTGCTTTTGGTTTTTTTGTTTTTGTAGCTTGCCCAGTTACTCAAAAAATATTGATTACGCTTTATCGTCTTCTTCACGGCGTAGACCGTCTTGCCATTTAGAGCCTTGCGTAGAAACGTTTTCTCCCTCGCTACTCTCATGCCCACTGTGAGCATTTAGACGCCCATCATCTGTGTCTAATTGAGTATCAATACCTCTACTATGATTGTAACTCATACGTTCGCTAAGCGTCGACTCAGCGTCGCGACTACGATGATCAAGTGCTTCAGCTTCAGGGTTCGCTTCATCGAAGTCGGTTTGTGCCTTAACTTCCTCAACCGTACTTTGTTCGCCAGCCATTTTGACATCGCCATCCGTCTCATAACCATGCGCTGGATTGTCATCGCCCGTAGACTCAGTATCTTTGATTGAATTATCATCGGCCGATATACCGTTTTGAGCTTGGGCCGCGCTTTTAAGCTCAGCATAATCCGTCAGCTGATGTACCGCATTCTCTAAACTATGAGGATTAAAGCGCTCTTGTACATGCAAAAGATGTTCATCAAGTACATCGGTAAGCAGAGAATCAAAACGTAGTGCGTTGTATTTAATTAATTGCTCAGCCTCACTTTCAGTAATAACACCACTTTGGCTGGCATGGACTACGTGATCTTCAAAGGTTAAGCCCTCAAAGCTATCATCATGTTCTGCTTTTTTGAACTTTTGCCATAGTGGTTCAACTTCGAGCAGCGTCTGATAAGCGTGTTCCATACGTCCAGTAACATCATCAGGATCAGTATTGTAGTACACCATGGTCTTGAGATAATCACGAAATGGATTGGCTTCATGATCATCCATAAAGGTATCACCCAATTTGGCTTTGAGCTCATCACTAGCTGGCGTAAAGATACGTCCACTTGGGAATGTCACAAAGCTAACCACATTGGCCGCCATCCGATTAGGGAAGTTGGCAAAAAATGCAACAAAGGCTTCTTGAATAGTATATAGGCTATTTTGTAGGGCGACCTCTGCGTGTAAGCGCTCTGCTTCTGACTTACTACCATGCTCGTAAAACTGCAAAATAGCGGTGGCAATAAATAGATGACCATGAATATCAGCCAAGCGTCCCGACATCATCTCTTTACGCTTCAAGTCTCCAGCGAGTAGACCTAAAGCCATATCGGCAGTAAGGGCAAAGCCAGCGCTCAAGCGGTTGATATGTTTGTAGTAGGGGCGAGTAAAACTGTCTGCAAAGCTTGGCGCGTTACTACTACCGCCGACGTAGCCTGCGACAAAAGCTTTTGCCCCGCGGTTAAAGGTATAACCTAAATGTTTAAAAAATAGGTTGTCAAACTGCTTTAGAGCGTCTTTTTTGTCTTCACTTTGTAGTAATTGCAACTCATCGAACAGATATGGGTGACAACGCATAGCGCCTTGACCAAAAATCATGAGCGAGCGTGTCAGAATATTTGCACCCTCAACCGTAATAGAGACCGGAATAGATTGATAAAGAGAGGCTAAAAAGTTACGCGGACCCATTTGTATGGCACGACCACCAACGACATCCATACCATCATTGACGACTTCACGCATAGTCTCGGTCGCATAGTATTTCGCCATGGCCGTCATCACCGATGGCGTACCACCTTGGTTAAGACCGCAAGTAACCAGATGACGAAATGCCTCTAGCATATAAGTATTACTAGCCATACGACTGGTGGCATCTTGGACACCTTCGAATTTACCAACCGATATTTTGAACTGTTCGCGTACCTTTGCAAAAGCACTCACCGACAAGTAACTCATCTCGCTTGCTGACGTTGAAAGCGCTGGTAAAGAGATACCGCGTCCAACCCCAAGACATTCCATGAGCATACGCCAACCGCGACCAGCATTTTCGACACCGCCAATAATATAATCTAGTGGAATGAAGACATCCGTACCATCAACCGTACCATTCATAAATGGTGAGCCACTTGGATAATGACGTGGGCCTATAATCACGCCTTCGTGATCAGCAGGTATTAAAGCACAGGTAATACCGTAGTCGGTCTTGCTAGGATCGCCAAGCAAACCTTCTGGATCATGCATTTTAAATGCCAGTCCCACGACAGTTGCGATAGGAGCAAGCGTAATCCAGCGTTTAGAGAAGTTCATGCGCATACCGAGCGTATGCTCACCTTCATGAATACCGTAGCACACCACTCCTGTATCGGGGATAGCGCCTGCATCAGAGCCCGCCTCAGGACCCGTCAGACCAAAGCAAGGAACTTCTTCACCTTTAGCAAGTCCGGGTAACCAGCGCTGTTTTTGCTCATCGGTACCATAGTGCATGAGCAGCTCACCAGGACCAAGTGAGTTTGGCACCATACAGCTGACCGCAGCCGTTGAAGAGCGTGAAGCGATTTTACTCATCACGCGACTTTGAGCATAAGAGCTGAATTCTAAACCGCCATACTCTTGAGGAATAATCAAACCCAAAAAGCCATTGGCTTTAATAAACTGCCAAGTCTGCGGGGTTAGGTCTTTATAATCTTGAGTAATCTCCCATTCATCAAGCATGGCACATAGCGTCTCAACTTCATTGTCGATGAAGCTTTGTTCGCGTTCAGACAACTCAGGATAAGGGTAATTGGCAAAGGTGTCCCAGTTTGGCGCACCCATAAACAGCTCTTTTTCCCACCAGCTAGTACCCGCATCAAGCGCCTCACGTTCAGTATCACTCATACTTGGCATGGCACCGCTTAGAGCCTTATAGACAGGCTTGGTAATAAGCGCTTGGCGTATGGGAGCAATCAACAGTATCAAACACAAAAGTGCTATTGGAACACCCAATACGAGCGACCATGGGCTAATAAACGCAGTAACTATGACGGTGATTATGGCAACGATACTACCAGTGACACGGGATAAAGACAGTAAAAATATGGCCAAGACAACGGCTAACTGAATGATTACTGCTAAAATAAATAAGCCAATCGCCATGACTGTCTCCTTGGCAAAACGTGAGTGAGAAATTTAGAAATACAAAATTAGGTGTTATTAATAATCAGGGTCGATAATAAAACAGCCATCATACATATCGTTTGTGAGCCTGCTTTTTATCCTTGCTTTAAAGCTTTATTAAATCTTATTGTTTATTAAATCAGGCTATAAAGACAATTGTATCTACCAATATGAAATAGTTCTCATAAACTATCAATAGACAAAATGCTACGCTATGTCGACAATATGTATCAACTTACCTTTTTTAATTTTTTAAATAAAACAAACGATCTATTGGACCGTACAAGTCAAAAGGGCGATAAGCAGTTTTCAGCGTAGGATAAGGTGTCGTTACGACCAACGATAATATGGTCTATAAAAGTGATATCAAGTAAATCACAGGCTTTTTTTAGCTCATAAGTTAACAGGTTATCTGCTGTCGATGGCTGTGCATCAGTATGAGGGTGGTTGTGAGCCACGATTAACTGACTGGTTGCATGGCTTAAGGCATGACGCAGTACGTGCTTGATGCATACTGAACAAGAAGAGATGCCACCAGTAAAAAGTATCTCAAAGTTTAATAAATTCAGAGCATTATCGAGACAAAGTACGGCAAAGACCTCACGATGCTCGCCGCGCAATTGTGTACTGATATAGTCTTTGACCGCCTGTGAACGCCCAAGGGCCTGACCAGTCTTAAGTTGACTATCCAGATAGCGTGTGCCCATCTCAAGCGAAGCTAATATCTGTGTATATTTGGCAGGGCCGATACCATGGCAGGCAAGGACAGACTCTTGCGGCGCCGCTAAGAGTTCTGCTAGGCTACCGAATTGCTCAATCAAATGACGAGCAAGCTCGATAGCTGACTGCGATTGAGTACCAGTGCGTAAAAATATTGCTAAAATTTCTGCATCGGTAAGATGCGCTGCACCAAACTTCAGCAGCTTTTCACGTGGTCTG
The DNA here is from genome assembly GCF_001462175.1 of Psychrobacter sp. ENNN9_III. Classification (NCBI taxonomy): domain Bacteria; kingdom Pseudomonadati; phylum Pseudomonadota; class Gammaproteobacteria; order Moraxellales; family Moraxellaceae; genus Psychrobacter; species Psychrobacter sp. ENNN9_III. The sequence goes on along the minus strand of NZ_LNUO01000158.1, from coordinate 3,661 downwards.
TCGTCTTCGTGCCAGTCTTTTATAGCCACTATTTTTCCTTAAATATGGGTTGATACTAAATAAATGAGAGAGTAAACAAGATTAGGGAAGAAAACTTTCCCCAATTTATCGCATAATTGTTACTATAAACGCAATTTTATCTTCTAACTTTTTATTGATGCCACGCCTATGTCAAATGTTGTGCTCGCTATTACTGGCGGTATTGCCGCTTATAAATCTGCTGTTTTTGCCCGTTTACTGATTAAAGCGGGGTTTGAGGTGCGCGTCATTATGACGACAGGCGCGCAAGCCTTTATCACACCACTAACCTTGCAAGCGCTGACTGGTAATGAGGTACATATCTCATTGCTTGATGAGCGTGCTGAGGCTGGCATGGGTCATATTGAGCTTGCCAAGTGGGCAGATTTGATAGTTATCGCGCCTGCGTCTGCCAATACCTTAGCTCGATTGGCAATGGGAATGGCTGATGACTTACTAGCAACGGTATGCCTTGCAACTACCGCACCAGTATTGATTGCACCAGCGATGAACCAGCAAATGTGGGCTCATCCAGCGGTAAGCTTAAATGTACAGACGCTAGCTGATATGAATTATCATATTATTAAGCCTACAAGTGGTGAGCAAGCATGCGGTGATGTAGGGGCAGGGCGCCTGCCTGAGCCTGAGCAATTGTTAGCAGAAGTACGTTTATTTAGCGCGCAGCAAACTATCCCACAGCACCTACACAGTAAAAAGGTCGTGATTACCGCAGGACCTACTGTTGAAGCGATCGATCCGGTGCGCTATTTATCCAATCATTCTTCAGGAAAAATGGGTTTTGCACTGGCACAAGCCTGCGTAGAAGCAGGCGCGCAAGTGACATTAATCGCTGGCGGTAAAGTCGCGCTACCAACGCCGCTTGGGGTCACTCGTATTGATGTATTGTCTGCCGCAGAGATGCTAACGACTGCTCAGCAATGTGTGGCTGGTACGCATCCTGCTTTACTGGCTTTGGCTGAACATGAGCAAAATGATAGTCATGAGCACTACCATACGCATAGCCATGAACACGAACATGGCGATTGTGATTGCCATGAGCCGGATAATCAGATAGAGCCGCAAAGTATGGCGTTAGGAAGTATAACGTTAAACAGTGACTTAGATACTTTGCGCTTAGATACATTGCCCTTAGATAACTTGCGCCATGCTGATATCTTTATCGCCACTGCTGCTGTCGCTGATTATCGTACTGAAGAAGCTGCCCCACAAAAAATCAAAAAAACCCAAGATGCCATGACACTAAATCTGGTGAAAAACCCTGACATCTTAGCGACTATTTCACATGCCTATCCGGATATGTTTGTCGTCGGTTTTGCGGCAGAGACACAAGACGTAGAGCACTACGCGCGCGGTAAGCTGGCTTCTAAAGATTTGGACTTGATTGCTTGTAATGACGTCTCACGCTCAGATATTGGCTTCGCCAGCGATGACAATGCGATGCAAGTGTTTTTCTCAGAGCGCTATGCCCATGATACAGTGACATTAGAGAAAGCAAGCAAGGACAAGATTGCCGCACAGCTCGCTACTATTATCGGCGAGACCTTGATGCAACGTCTTAATGGTTAATCATTTAGTTATTAGCATTAAGACGCAAATGATATATCTGTTAGGGCTATTATGATGGACATGACAGATAGCGGTAGCACTCAGACATTATTACTGATGGCGATATTTGCGCTAGCATCATTGCTACACGGCATTAGTGGACTGGGTGTAACGCTTGTAACGACGACTGCGCTTGCCAGTATGTACCCGCTGCCACATGCCATTGTCTTGGTGATATTCCCGTCATTACTGCTGAATGCAATGACTTGGCTAGCTGGTGGTGGCCGTAGTATTTGGCAAAACTTTATCTATTATGGCAGACGCTATTGGCTGCTCGCTTTAACCAGCTTGCTCGGTAGTATTTTGGGTGCAAAGCTACTGCTGTGGGTAGATAGTGCTTATATCTTATTGGTATTGGCGGCTGTCATTGGCTATTATGTGATAAGTGCATTACTCGGTAAGCAAATACGTCTACTTGATACCAAGCCGGTGCTGATTATTGTTGGCTTTGGTGCAGGCGTCATTGGCGGCGCGACCAACGCGATGTCGACCATACTAATGATGTACTTATTGTCCGCAAGTAACGATAAAAATACCATCGCTAAAGTCGGCAATATGTGTTATTTTTTGGGTAAAATTGCTCAAATCGTCGTATTACGTGAACCTATTATGGCGCTGAACAGTGGTGAGTGGCAGTTGATTACTCTGCTAAGTGTCTTGTCTATTGCTACGCTTTTAGTTGGCATCCGCTTGCGTCGTTACTTACCGCAGGCACGCTTTCGCCAGCTTATTTTATTGATTCTCACGGTACTTGGTATACGCGTAGGCTGGCAGGGGATTACGGCGTTTTTGTAGTATAGTCAGTACCAAATAGAATCGAAGCATCAATAATTACGTGCTACTGGTATAAGTTTTAAAGTGATTTGACTATAGGGAGTGCTTTCCAGGTTAGCGATTGAATAAGGGAGTGCTTTCCAGGTTAGCGATTGAATAAATTTAATACGACAGTAGCGATGACACTGATGACTATCATCGTGACCACTGGAAAATAAACCCGTGTGTTGCCCGAGGTGTGCTTAATATCGCCTGGCAGATTACCTATCCACGAAAACGCGCTTGGAAACAGCAGCCAAATAACGCCGATAATAACCAGCACAATGCCTATAACTATCAATATTTTTGCCATATAAATCTCGCTAGTCTTGTTTTACTCTTTTGTCTCGACTATTAATGCGTTGCACATGAGCCAGCTATCTCACCAAAATATAGCTGCTGGGCGATCCGAAAGGTATTACAGTGCGCTTCGACCACATCTTCAACATCTTCTGAATAACCACCGCCCATGACGATAGCGACTGGAATGTTAGCGGCTTTTGCTTGCTGCAACACATATTCATCGCGCGCCTTGCAACCCCCTTGTGTTAAGCCAAGTTTACCCAGCTTATCAGTTGCGAGCACATCGACCGCAGACTGATAAAAAATCATATCGGGTGCGACGTCGCTAATTAGGCGTGGCAGCGTATCCATCAAAATCTGTAAATATTCTGCATCACCCGTATCGTTATCTAACTCAATATCTAAGTCGGATATTTCTTTACGAAACGGATAGTTCTTGGCGCCATGCATACTAAACACAAAAACGCGCGGCTCATCCGCCATAATGCTGGCGTTACCATTGCCTTGATGGACATCCAAATCAACGATCAAAATTTTCTGCGCCTGTCCACGATTTAATAGTAAATTACTGGCGATACAAACATCGTTAAAGACACAAAATCCCTCGCCATGATCGGCAAATGCATGATGGGTACCGCCCGCGACATTCATTGACACCCCGTACTGCTGAGCATATAACGCACATTCATAAGTGGCGTGGGCGATATGGCGACCACGATTTACTAACGCTTCGGTCATCTCAAAGCCAATAGGGCGCGCTTCTTTGCGTGGCAAGGTTTGGGTTTTAAGCTTATGCCAATAGCCCTCAGTATGGGTGGTTAAGATTTCGTCTTCTGTCAGACGCTTTGGTGCAAAAAAATTCTCGGTCGTGATAGTCCCTTCACTAAGCAGTCGCTCAGGA
>NZ_LNUO01000157.1:0-6883 GCF_001462175.1 Psychrobacter sp. ENNN9_III | reverse complement strand
ATTTGTCGTGTTATTTTTTTAAATAAAGAATGTTTATTGAACAAACTGAGTCGGAAGAAAGAAGGTTCTTGAGTCTGCTTGCTGACGGAGCTCTATAAGTAACGTTTGCATATCTTCAGCAGGGTCTTGAGTATTGATTAAATCATCAAATATCTCGTAAGCAACTGTCGTCATGGCAATCACGCTTTGTAGCAGATGCTCAATGATATGGTCATTAATGCCAACTGCTTCGACATCGATAGCATGTTTGTAGCGTATTTCGCCATCATTCACATCCATCTCTAAATTACCAATCAGCATGTCATAATTAATTTGGGTGATAAGTAACATCGCTGCATTTTGATGACTCTCTGGCACTAAAAACGGTAAGATCCCATAGACTGCTAGCAGATTGTTTTTCTCTTGCACGCGAAACAGATAACCACATTCTAGTTGTTTATTGCGCATTCTTAACGATAAATGGTGCGATTGCTGGCTGTCATTGGTTTTTGGTCGATAATGGGTATAGTGCCACTGTTTATCATTAAAATACTGCTTAAGATAATCGACGATAGGTATGTCAGTATGCTTATCTTGATTTATAGTCTGTTTCACAGAGTCTGATTTAGCATTCTCGCTATCTTTTTTATTATTACTGATGTCGCTGTTAGTGTCGTTCGTGTCTGTTTTAGCAAAGCGTGTGGTACTAGTTTTTGGGTAGGTTTCAGCTGGTAAAGTATCAGTATTAATATCTCCATTAACATCAGTATCGTTATCAATGCTAACTTCAGCTTCGAGTGATAATGAATACTGCGGCAATTTCGCGTCATCAACAACAGCCTGCGGTGCTGAAGCAGTCAGGAACCGTTTGAGTTTTTGCCATAAGCTGAGTTTATTATGTTGACTCATAAATGTTGTACTAACTTAATAAATGAATAATATTAAAAACTGATAAATAAGCTAAAACCTCGAATTAATCTTTGCTGAATACGAAACCATCTTTGATGTTAGGTTGCGCATAAAATGCTTGTAACATGTTATAGATATGAGTGGTCAGCCATGTACTTTCAAGAGCGTCATGCACGACAGGAAGTAGGGCGCTACTTAATTGCGTCATGGCCTCTTCATCGATATATAAGCTTGCTGCTACGCTCGCAATCGTATCCGACTGATGGTTGGCATACCAAGTGTCGACGCTCGCTGAGACAAGGCTGCGCAGGTAAGGCGATAAGCGCAGACGGTTATAGCTTTGTTGAATGCTGGCTTCGATATGATCAATACTGCTATGGTCAGGCTCATCGTTTAAGTAGGTTTGTAGCTGGCTAATTGGTTGGTCTTTGATGCGTCCCCAACCTGTTATCAAGAGCCGAGCGACTTCTTCATTGGATAAATGTGCTTGCGCATTCGCCTCTGCGCGGCGAGTTAAGTCTTTAATATTACGATGCAAGTAGGTTTGCAGTTTTTCATCTAGGTTTCTGTTGGTTGCCTTCTCAAATGAGCTGCGGCCAAGCTTCATCAGCTTACCAACACCGCCTGCTTTATCCAGCGTGGTTTCCATAAAGTCGTTGATAGCGTGATATAGCGTTTGCGTCAATAAGTCTGCAAAGGTTTCATTGCCGACTAGCGTATGAATCAAGGCATTACGCTGCTCGTCATGGCTACCTACATAATTGGCAAGGGTCTCAACCTGAGTATCGTCTACCAGCTCAGATAAAGGTACGTTATCGTTGACCGGATGATAAATGATGGTATGCAATATATCGCGGATATCCTTACGCATGACATCGCTCATCGGTTGGCTAAGTAGCCAGTCGTTAATCAGGTGCTGTAAATCATCGGCGCTGACGTATCTATGTAATGGCTGTGCGCCTAACCACTGCCAAGCCTCTAGAGCCATTAGCTCTGCTTGCTGCTGTAACCACTGCTGCATAAAGGCAACTTGAGCATCGATTAAGCTATCCATAGTTAGACTAGCAACTGATAAGCTTGCGCTAGGATGAGCCGTTGCAGCATCTGTATGAGGCGTCGGCATTTGGGTGTCTGGTGCTTGCGTATTTAGAGTTTGGTTATCTTTTGAAGTCTGCATAGGTTTTGAGGTCATAGTAATCGACAATTTGTTATACTGTGTGGATATAGTGAGCATAAAGTATTATGCCATGAACCACGTATTCGTTTGTGATGAATATTGCTTAGCGCTTGATAAATAATGAGAGATTTAATGACGGCTGTGGATGCACCCTTACTTGCGCTCGATGAGCTGACGGTTCAGCGCGGTGAAATACCATTATGTGAAGGGGTCACGCTCAACTTACCTGCTGGCAGCATCTGTCACTTAGTAGGTGCAAACGGCACCGGTAAAACGACCCTACTAATGCAACTGGCTGGATTGTTACCAGTACTGACGGGTGAGGTTCACTACCAAGGCGTAGCAAATCTGCCTGTTCAGCCTTTATATGTATCCCATCAGTTAGGTATTCATCCCAATCTTACGGTCGCACAAAATCTAACCTTTCTGCTGAATCTATATGGCATTACCCCAAGTAACGCTGATATTGACGACGCTCTCGCTTGGGTGGGATTGCAGGGCTTTGAGACGATTAGCTCAAGCCATTTATCCGCGGGGCAAACGCGTCGCATCACCCTTGCAAGATTATATTTATTGACGCCGGACGTGACACCATTATGGTTACTGGATGAGCCTTTTACGGCACTCGATGTCGATATGGTGGCACGAATGGAAGACAGGTTGCGCGGTTTTGCCCATACTGGCGGCACAATATTGATGACCAGTCATCAGGCTGTCGGCGCCGCCAATCAGGTGCTAGATTTGTCAGATTACATGGTATAAGTGCGGCAAATATAAGTGAAAGGACGGATAATGACAGACAGTCCATTACGAGATAGTCCAGTGCAAGAGAGCACCATGCAAGAAAACCTAATGCAAGACAGTCCAATACAAGTAGCGAATAAAAGCTCGAACGTTAACGCATCGGCTGCTCGCGGTATCAGCTTTATGCAGTTATGGCGGCGCGAATGGCACGTGAAGCAGCAAGGGGCGGTACAGTGGTTGTACCCTTTAGTACTGTTTTTAGTGATTATTACCTTGTTTCCGCTAGCCGTAGGTAGCGAGCCTGCGCTATTGCAGCGTCTTGGTGTCTCTGCTGTGTGGATTGCCGCGCTCTTGTCATTGGTGATGGGCGTTGATGGCTTATTTAAGCCCGCGCTCGATAATGGCACGCTGGCGCAATTGGTCGTCGCCAAAGCCTCACTACCGTTATGGGTGCTCATCCGCCTAGTTATCCATTGGATTTTTAGTAGTGGGATAGTCGCTGTGCTCAGTTTACTTGCCGTGCCATTGTTTCAGCTTAGCTGGTCTGAAGCGTGGATATTGATGGCTTCTATTGTGACGGGTAGTCCGATGCTGTTGATGCTGTCAGCGGTGGCCAGTAGTTTGACGCTGTCATTAAAGAATGGCGCGGTGCTGGTGCCACTGATTGCTTTGCCGATGCAGTTGCCCGTGTTAATTTTTGCGACAGGAGCAGTTGACTTATTTGCTACTGGTCTTAATGGTTTGCCGATATTGGCTTTATTATTGGCAGGTAGTATTATCTCGGTTTTGGTTATGCCATGGGTGATTGCCATGACCTTAAAAATGGCGTGGCTAAATTGAAAAAACCTTTATATTAACAGCATGTTGAAAACTGGCAACTTTGCTATAATAGCCAATTAAATCCATAACAAGTCACTTGTAGATTCTATCCAGTGTTTAACGCCAGCAGGTTAGCAGATAGCAGCGTCTATAATGCGCTTTATCATTTATAATCAATAAGCTGTGCAAATAGGTTTATTCCCATGCCCAACCTGAATAATGTCTCATCTCCTAGCCTATGGCAGCGTATCTGGCAAGGCTTCTTGACCACTGTGGGTACCAAGCAGTTTTTTCGCATCTTTGCGCCTTGGGTTAAGTGGTTAGCTATACTAGCCAGTATTTTTCTACTGATCGGTAGTGTTTGGGGTCTTGCTTTTGCGCCGCCCGATTACCTACAAGGTAATAGCTACCGCATTATCTTTATCCACGTGCCAGCGGCCAGTATCGCTATTTCTATCTATTTTGCCCTCGCTGTATTAGGAGTCATCTTTCTCGTTTGGAAAATCAAGACGGCCAGTCTGGTGGCGCAGGCGCTTGCTCCGTTGGGCTTTTTGCTCTGCGTGATTAGTTTGATTACGGGCTCCATTTGGGCAAAACCTACTTGGGGTACGTACTGGGTTTGGGATGCGCGTTTGACGTCTATGCTGATTTTGGCATTTTTATATGCGGGCGTGATGGCGCTGTTTGCAGCATTTGAGCATACCGCCAACCGTGGTAAAGCGGCGGCCATTTTATCTATTGTTGGCGCAGTGAATCTACCTATTATCAAATATTCGGTACAGTGGTGGAATACTTTGCATCAAGGCTCAACTTTTACCTTAACGGCCGCGCCCAAAATGTCCGCAGATATGTGGATGCCGCTGCTGTTGATGATTATCGGTAGTCACTTACTAGTCGCGACATTAACGATTTATCGTACCAACACCCTCATCTTATACCGTGACCAAGGTAAAGCGTGGGTCAAAGAATATATTCGTGGGCAAGCCAAATAACTACATAATTATGGACAAAACAAATAACGGCTAGGAACCTATTATGCAGCCTTACTTTTATAGCGTATCTGAATTTATCGCCATGGGTAAGCATGGCGTGTTTGTCTGGTCGTGCTGGGCGATTACAGTTGGCGTGATGCTGGCTTTTATTATTTATAGCCGCAGACAGCGTCAAGCACTTATCAAACAGCTGACTATTCAGCAGGCTCGACAAGCACAGCGTACCGCTAAAAGCCCTAAACCTGCAACCAAGCAGCCGATGTAAAAATTATTTTAATATCATAGCTTTAATGCGTACTATCGTATTTTTTAAATAATAAAAATATGAGCGTATTAACGCTTGCAGGCTTATTGATTTGCTCAATAAATGCTACCATATAGCGATTAGAAGAGTACGATTAGAAAAATATTTTAAAAAGGTTTTTCTAATGGTAGTTTCTTCAATATTTTCTGTTTTATGGATTTATATGGCATTGCAGATAGTTTGTAAAACAGCGACTCATTAATGAGGTAGTGGTATGAATGCAGTTCGTCGCAAAAAACTGATGTGGGTGATATTTACACTTGCAGGAGCCGCGATTGCCGTGGTGTTGGTCATCTATGCTATTGGGCAGCAGACCGATTATTATTTTGATGCGACGGCTATCGCCCAAGGGGAAGCGCCACAAGACAAGCGCATTCGTGCAGGCGGTATGGTCGTCGCTGGCAGTGTGCAGCGCGCGCCAAACGATCCCTTAAACGTTGAGTTTGCAATTACTGACTTTGAGTCAACGGTGCCTGTGACTTATCAGGGTATCTTGCCAGACTTATTCGCTGAAAACTCCGGCGTCGTTGCGACTGGTAAAATGCAAGGCGAGACCTTTGTCGCAGGTGAAGTGCTTGCCAAGCACGACGAGAACTACATGCCGCCTGAGGTTGCCAAATCTATGAAAGAAAACAACCGCAATGGATTGACGCCGCCCTCTGAGCAGTACAATCCAGCAGAGCCAATCCATGAGACCCAAACATTGCAGCAGTAGCTTTACACATCTACTGGCAGCAAAAGCGCCGCTAATCAGCTATTAGCGGCGCTTTTTTTATATGGGTATCGATAAAGATATTAGTCATCCCATTCAGGCGTATAGTCAGGGTGCTCAATTTTACGGCCATCGCTACGAGCTAAGCTGCCGATTTTTTCTAATTCATTGGCACTAAGCTGTACCTTAATAGCATCTAAGTTGCCTTGCAGATGCTCAGGATTTGAGGTCTTTGGAATAGCCACACGGTCTTTATCCGATAATATCCAAGCCAGTGATATTTGTGCAGGCGTCACGTTGTGGTTGTCTGCAATCTCTTTAATAACGTCGTTATCAAATACATCGCCGCGCGCGAGTGGCGAGTAGGCTTCCAATAAAATATGATGATTATTCAAAAATGTCTGCAGGGTGTTTTGTTTGATAAACGGATGAAACTCCACTTGGTTGACGACAATAGGCACATCAGCGTGTTTTTTTGCTTCAATAATATGGGCGATATTAAAGTTAGAAACCCCAATATGGCGTGTCAGGCCTTGTTTTTGTAGCTCGCACAGAGCAGGAATGGTCTCAGACAATGGCACGCGATCATCAGGCCAATGTAATAGCAGTAGATCGACATAGTCGGTATCTAGGTTCTCTAGTGAGCGCTTAGCTGCTGCTACTAGTTTTTCTGGTTGAAACTTCATATCATCAGGGAAAATCTTCGTGGTCAAAAAGAACTTATCACGCGCCACACCTGACTGCTTAATACCTTCTCCGACCTCTTTTTCATTGTCATAAGCTTGCGCAGTATCAATATGCTCGTAGCCCATTTTTAGCGCTTGACTGACGACATCGACACAATCTTGGCCTGTTGATTGCCAAGTACCCAGTCCCAATACAGGAATATTGGCTTTGCCCGCGGTACGAATATTATAGGTTTTAGTGCTCATATTATTATCCTTATTATGTGTTGAGTGTGGTTTTTATAGCTGTTTGCATAATAGCTTTTTAAACAATTAATCACTAAATAATCAATGCCACAATCTGAGTTAACAATAGTCATATCATAGTGTTAATTGTAAAACTTGGCCTAATAGAACAACTAGGCAACCTAGCTACTATAGAAAGAAATAGAAAAAAGTGAAAGAGTAAGTGACGGTTTCCTACAAAGTACAAACAGGCTGTAACGTCATTTTCAGTAAGTAGGTGACGTAGATTGTGTATAGAATAGGGTATAAAAAACGCTCAATACCGGGCGGTATTGA